>NZ_JBKYAR010000012.1:0-72960 GCF_047023275.1 Faecalibacillus sp.
CAAACCATTGATTTTAAAGGGTTTGCAAAAAAATAACAAAAATATTAGCACTCAATGCTTGACTATGCTAAAGCAAAGTAATATACTGTTTTTAGCATTTAGATAGCAGGAGTGCTAAAGGAGGATATATTATGGCAGAAAAAAAACAATTTAAAGCAGAATCTAAAAGATTATTAGACTTAATGATTAATTCTATATATACACATAAGGAAATCTTTTTAAGAGAATTGATTTCCAATGCAAGTGATGCAACAGATAAACTTTATTATAAAGCATTAACTGAAAATATTTCAGAAATCAATAAAAGTGATCTTACAATCGATTTAGCTTTTAATAAAGAAAATAGAACATTGACTGTTACTGATCATGGTATTGGAATGAACAAAGAAGAATTAGAAGAACATTTAGGTACGATTGCTAATAGTGGTTCTTTCAAATTCAAAAATGAAAATGAAAGTGATGATATTGATATTATTGGTCAATTTGGTGTTGGTTTCTATTCAGCATTTATGGTTGCTAAAAAAGTAGAAGTTTCTTCAAGAGCTTATGGTAGTGATCAAGGTTATACTTGGGTATCTGAAGCAAGTGATGGTTATGAAATCTTTGAAACAGATAATTTACCAACAGGAACAACTATTAAACTTTATTTAAAAGATAATACTGAAGAAGAAAATTATGATGATTATTTAGATCAATATCATATTGAATCTTTAGTTAAAAAATATTCTGATTATGTACATTATCCAATTAAAATGGATGTGACAACATCTAAGAAAAAAGAAGATAGCGATGAATATGAAGACGTTGTTGAAAATAAAACATTAAATTCAATGGTTCCTTTATGGAAAAGAAATAAAAAAGATATTAAAGATGAAGAATATAATGAATTCTATAAAGATAAATTCAATGATTTCTCTGATCCAATGAAAGTCATTCATACATCTGTAGAAGGAAATGTTTCTTATGATGCATTATTATTTATTCCAAGTCAACCACCAATGAATTTCTATTCAAATGATTATGAAAAAGGTTTACAACTTTATAGTCGTGGTGTCTTCATTATGGATAAAGCAAGCGATTTAATTCCAGAACATTTTAGATTTGTAAAAGGGTTAGTTGATTCACAAGATTTATCATTAAATATTTCAAGAGAAATGTTACAACACGATCGTCAATTAAAAGTTATTGCAGATCGTATTGAAAAGAAAATCCAAAGTGAACTTACAAATATGTTGAAAAAAGATCGTGAAACATATGAAAAATTCTTTAAAAACTTTGGTTTACAATTAAAATTTGGTATTTATCAAAGCTATGGAATGTTAAAAGATAAATTACAAGATTTACTTTTATTCTATTCGGGTAAAGAAGAAAAAATGATTACTTTAAAAGAATATGTTGAAAACATGAAAGAAGGACAAACAGAAATCTATTTTGCTAGTGGGGAAACAAAAGAAAAGATTTCTCATTTACCACAAGTAGAAGCTGTTAGAGATCGTGACTTTGATGTTTTATACATGATGGATAATGTTGATGAATTTATGATTCAAATGATGAGAGATTATGATTCTAAAGCTTTCAAAAACGTTGCTCAAGGTGATTTAAACTTAGATAGTGAAGAAGAAAAGAAAGAATTAGAAAAGATCAATGAAGATAATAAATCATTATTAGAATCATTAAAAGAAGCTTTAAAAGATAAAGTTGTGGATGTTAAAGTATCAAATAGATTAAAATCTCATCCAGTATGTTTAGTATCTGATCAAGGTGTATCTTTTGAAATGGAAAAAGTATTAAATGCAATGCCTGATGGTCAAGATGTTAAAGCAGGTAGAATTCTTGAAATCAATCCAAATCATGATATCTTCAAAGCCATTCAAAATGTTTATCAAAATAATGCAGATAAGATCAATGATTATGCTTCATTGTTATTCGATCAAGCATTGTTGATTGAAGGATTATCTATTGAAGATCCAGTGGCTTTTTCAAATAAGATTTGTGAGCTCATGATTGAATTAAATAAGTAAGGCTATCATTCGATAGTCTTTTCTTTTATAATAAAAGCAGGAGAGTGAAAATTATGGAGTTACAAAATGTTTTACAACAAAGAAGAAGTATTCGAAAATATAAACAACAACCTGTAGAAAAAGAAAAAATTGAAGAAATGATTCAAGCTGGCATCTATTCAGAAAGTTGGAAAAATAGCCAAACACCACGATATCATGTTATTCAATCAAGGGAAATGTTGAAACAGTTTAAAGAAAAATGTTTACCAGAATTTAATCAAAAAAATATAGCTGATGCACCTGTTTTAATTGTGACAACATTTGTTAAAGATCGTGCAGGTTTTCAAAGAAATGGAAGTCCTGACAATGAATTACAAAATGGTTGGGGTGTTTATGATTGTGGACTAGCTAATCAAAACTTGATCCTTAAGGCGACTGAACTTGGTTTAGGAACACTTGTTATGGGAATCAGGGATGAAAGAGCTATCCGTGAACTTTTAGAAATTCCTGTACAAGAAACGATTGTTTCTGTAATAGGTGTGGGTTATCCGGATATTGAACCAAGTATGCCAAAAAGAAAAACAATAGAAGAAGTGAGTACGTTTTATTAATGAAGAAATTACTGTATAAAATTTGTAAACCACATCATAAATATAAAATCAATTTGGTTGATGTTTTATTGCTTATTGAACCTGTGGTCATGAATACATCTTATTTTATGATTGGAAGAGTATTTTTGCTTATAGCGTTAATTCTTAACTATCTAGCCCATTATCTTTGTCATGATGATTATAGTGAGCTTGAAAGACGTGTACTTATTTCAACAATGATTATTATTGCTTTACTTCTTATCTATCTTATTATTACAGGTAAATAAAAAATCCACTTTGAGGTGGATTTTTTGTTTATTTATAAAACTCAATAATATTTTGATAATCATTTTTTAAACTAAAGTTTGCAGAAACAAAATAGAAATGATTTTCTTTTTTATAGAGTAAAGTATCATAAGATGTATCAAGTTTAAATAGATAAGTATTTTTATCAATTTTAATAACAGGAACATCTTCATAATTTTTTAAATAACGATTAAAGAAAGTGTTTGTTTTGTCAGTTGATTTAAAACAATAATCTTTACTATACATGAGGTCACCTTGTTTGTTTTCTTCAAAATAAGAAGTAGATTCAACAATAAAACTATTAGTGTGTTTGTAGTTTGGATATTTCTTTGAATTTGTTTCTTTATCAAATACTTGCAATGTTAAAATATTTTGATTTAAAGGAATATCCTTTCTATCAGTAATATCTAAAACACATCCAAGTATAGCTACTACACAAGTAACAATAGTCATAGCGTAGAAGAGATGTTTAATAATCTTTCCAAAGCTTTTTTGACAAGCTAAAACAATTTTATAAAGGCTACGAATAAGAATTGTTATAAATAAAATAAGAGGTAAATAATGGATGAAAATACTTCCATTAGTTAGAAATTCTTGAACTTGATTTTTTTGTAAAACAAGCTGTGCAACAAAAAAAGCAAAGAAAGTCCATAAAACAAAATAAGTTGTTGTACTAATTTTACGAGTACTTAAATATTCATCAATTGCTTTTTGTCTTTCTTTTGGTAAAGCACGTTTATTTTCAGTTGTAAAAATAATAAATTTTCCTATTTTACCATAATAATCAAACATTTGTTTTTCATATTCATTGATAAAATCGTGCAATGCCTTTCTTTTAGGAGTTGCTGGTTTTTTGATCAGTAAATCTACATGGTAGTAGTAGTGTTTATCATTTTTTACAAAATGACTGATTTTACCTAAAGAGGTAGGGTTAATCCCTTGTTTAGATAATTCATTTAAAGTGTTTTCTAATTGCTTATATTCAGTTATATCATAATCTAATAATTTATACATATGTGACTCCTTTGACTGTTACATCATAACAAAAATAGTCATGGAAATCCATGACTATTGATTAAATGCAGAATCAACTTCATAATCAGGTTTGAAGTTTTCTTCTTCTAACATATAAGATTCAGCAATGTTTTGGCAATGATCACCAATACGCTCTAAATTAGATAAGATATCAACGTATGTAGAATTGACAATAACTGATTTTTCAGTTTTATTAGTAACACGTTGAATATGTCTTTGTTTTGCTTTTTTATTATAATAATCTAAGTTACTTTCACGATCATCGACATATATAATATCATCTAAATCATGTTTATCAAAAGCCACCATTGCATGATTTAACATTTCAATATCCATATTGATCATAGCAATAATATCATCTTTAGCTTCTGATGAAAAATCATCTTTTTCATCATAAACAGCTTCAAAGAATTGAGTTAAGTTAATACATAAATCACCGACACGTTCTAGATCTTTAATTGATTTCATATCAGCAAAATATTCTTTTGAATCATGATCATTTAATTGTTCATGTGAAATAAGTAATAAATATTCAGCAATCTTTTTATCTAATAAGTTGATTGCATTTTCTAATTCTTCGACAGCTTCTTTAGCAGTAGAACTTTTAGAAATAAAATATTCTCTAACATTTTCACAAGCTTCAACAGTAATAGCTCCCATTTCTAAAATCTTGTTTTTAGCGATAGCTAAAGCATGAGAAGGGAACAATTGAACAACATGAGGATCTAATTCTGATAAATCCATTTGTAATTCTTTTGAATGATTTGGAATGATTTTTTTAATAATAACAACAATCTTATTAATAAATGGAAAGAATAAAATCGTTGTTACTATATTAAAGATACCATGAGCAACTGCAAGTTGTAATTCAGGGGACATGGTACTTACTGAATTAATATATTGAATCAATAAAGTAAATGGTGATAAAACAATCATGAATAAAACAGATCCAATAACATTAAATAAAACGTGGAAGAAAGCAGCTCTTTTAGCAGGGATAGATCCACCAATGGATGCTAGAACTGCTGTAATTGTTGTTCCAATATTTGATCCAAATAAAAATGGTAAAGCAATATTTAAACCGATAGCACCTGCTCCATACATTTGTTGAACAATGGCAATGGTTGCAGCTGATGATTGAATCGCACATGTAAGAATTGTTCCACCAAGTAAACCAAGCCAAGGACTTTTCATTAAGAATTCAGTAATTTGTGTAAATTCTGGAACTTCAGCGATCATCGATAAATTGTTTCCCATTAAATCTAAGCCATAGAATAAACAACCAAATCCAAAAATAATTTGTGATAAATACTTTGTTTTTTTGTTTTTAGAAAACATAGAAACAAACGCACCAATAATAATGAAATAAACCGCATATTTAGAAATCTTTAAACCAACTAAAACAGAAGTAATAACCGTTCCAATATTGGCACCCATGATAATTCCTACTGCTTGATTTAAATTCATTAAACCAGAACGAATCAATCCAATGGTAAGAGCTGTTGTCCCAGAACTTGATTGAATCAAACATGTTACTAAGGCCCCAATTAATATTCCTTTTACAGGACTTGAGGTGTATTTATCAATAATGTCCTTTAATTTATCTCCAGCATAACTTTTTAAACCATCACCCATATAATCGATACCAAATAAAAATAAACCAAGCCCTGCCAGAATCAAAGGCCAGTTGATATCTGCTAATGTCATATAATCACACTCCTATATTTTCTATTTTAAAGGAATGTTAATTTTGTGTAAAGATTATGTTAAGTTTCTTTACAAAACCTTAACAATTCTCTTTAAAACACTTTTCTATAAATGAAATTATATACTTATAAAAAGGAAAAATAAGGAATGTGGTGACAATATTGAAGAAACCATGAATAAAAGCAAGTTGTAAACGAGGTGAAATAGGAATATAAAAGCGAAATGTTAAAAAAAGATGATAAAAAGGCGTCAGGAAAATCATGAAAAAAGTCGTTCCAATAACATTAAATAGGAAATGAAATAGAGCAGCTTTTTTAGCAGAAGAATTCGCTTTAAAAGCAGAAAGAAAAGCGGTAATGGTTGTACCAATATTACAGCCAAAGATATAAGGAATAGAAACGTAGAGAGAAATAGCTTTTAAATGATACATTTGTTGGACAATGGCAATCATGGCGCTAGATGACTGGATAAGAGCAGTCATGATGCTTCCACCAAACATGGCAAGAATAGGATGATTTGTAAAAAGTGTTACTAATTTCATGAATTCAGGAAGTTTGGTAATAGCTTCAAGATGCATTGACATAAGTTCTAATCCATAAAATAAACAACCAAGCCCAAAAAGAATTTGTGCAAGGCCTTTTATTTTAGGATGATTAGAAAATAATAAACAAAACGCACCAATAATCAAAAAGAAAGAAGCATATTGAAAAAGATCAAAACCTACAATAAAAGCTGTAATCGTTGTACCGATATTAGCACCCATAATAATACCAATACTTTGAGAAAAAGTCATAAGGTTTGCATTAATTAAACTGACCGTTAAAGCTGTTGTGGCAGAACTTGATTGAATGATACAAGTGATAAAACAACCGATCATAATAGATTTAGAAGTAGAAGATGTACATTTAGAAAGAAGATTTTTTAAACGTGTTGGCGAAAGTTCTTGTAAAGAAAGGGAAAGATAGTCAATACCAAATAAAAAAAGGGCTAGACCAATTAAAATAGAAGTCCAAGAAACCTGATTCATGAAAAAGCCTCCTTTTTCATAATTTAAAAATAATCATTTTTAACTAGAAAAAATAATCATTCTTTGTAAAAATATATGAAGGAGGTGTTTTTATATGAAAGGAAGATGGAAAAAATTCTTATCTTACTATACAAACTATAAAGTCTTATTTTTTAAAGACATGTTTTGTGCGATGGTTTCAGCTGCTATTACGCTTGTTTATCCCATGATTACACGCTATATTACAGGAACGATTTTAAATCAACCAGAAATTGATTATTCTAAAATTTATTTACTAGGAATTTTTATGCTTTGTTTGATCGTTGTTGAATATTTTTGTAATTATTTTATTGGTTATTTAGGACATGTTATGGGTGTCTATATGGAAAGAGATTTACGTAATGAATTATTTAGTCATTATCAAAAATTATCTTTTCGCTTTTATGATGAACAAAATACAGGACAATTGATGTCACGTCTAACGAATGATTTATTTTCTTTAACTGAACTTTATCATCATGGACCAGAAGATATTGTCATTTCGATTATTAAGTTTATTGGGGCCTTTATTTTACTTTCATATATTAATGTCAAATTGACATTGATTTTGTTTGCGATTTTACCATTTATGTTTTTATTTGCTTGGTATTATAATAAAAAGATGAAAAAAGCTTTTAAAAGAAATAAAGAGAGAATTGGGGATATCAATGAACGCATTGAAGATAATTTATCAGGAATTCGTGTTGTTAAAAGTTTTGCAAATGAAGATCAAGAGTTAGAACGTTTTGATAAACAAAATGGACATTATGTAAATGCTAAGAAAAATAGTTATTATTATATGGGAAGATACAATGCAGGACTTACTTCTTTTACGAGTTTAATTACAGTATCGGTTATCTTTTTTGGAACCTTATTTATTTCTTATGGAAGTATTAATGTTGCAGATTTAATTGCCTTTTTGCTTTATGTCACGAACTTAATAGATCCTGTAAAAAAACTTTTAAACTTTACGGAACAATTTCAAGAAGGCGTGACTGGTTTTGAACGTTTTATGGAAATACTAGAAATTGAACCAGATATTCAAGATACAAAAAATGCAGTTGTATTACAACATGTTGAAGGGAATGTCACTTTTGATCATGTTTCATTTCGCTATAATGAACAAACACCTTATGTGTTAAATAATATCAATTTAGATGTAAAACCAGGAGAGTATATTGCTTTTGTTGGATCATCAGGAGTTGGTAAGACAACGATTTGTTCTTTGATTCCTCGTTTTTACGAAGCAACGAAAGGAAATGTCTTAATTGATGGAATCAATGTCAAAGAAATCAAACAACAATCTTTAAGAGAAAATATTGGGATTGTTCAACAAGATGTTTACTTATTTACAGGAACCATCATGGATAATATTCGTTATGGAAATTTAGAGGCAAGTGATGAAGAAGTCATTGAAGCCGCTAAAAAGGCAAATGCTCATGATTTTATTATGGAATTAGAAGATGGCTATGATACGGATTGTGGACAACGTGGGGTCAAACTTTCAGGTGGACAAAAACAACGTATCTCAATTGCACGTGTTTTTTTAAAGAACCCACCAATTCTTATTTTTGATGAAGCGACAAGTGCGTTAGACAATGAAAGTGAAAGCATTGTGCAAGAATCTTTAGAAAAGTTATCTCAAGATCGTACAACTTTTGTCATTGCTCATCGTTTATCAACGATAAAAAATGCTAAACATATTTGTGTTTTAACAGAAAATGGCATAGAAGAACAAGGAACACATGAAGAGTTGATGAAATTGAATGGGAATTATGCAAGGCTATATAATATGCAATTTAAAGGAGAAGAGTAATATGGAAAGAAAATATATATTTTTTGATATTGATGGAACACTTTTAGATGATAATCCAGGAGGAAGATTTTAGAAAGTACATATCGTACATTATATAAATTAAAAGAAAATGGACATTTTGTTGCTATTGCTACAGGAAGAGCACAATATATGGCGATGGATGCTGCTAAAGAAGCTCATATTGATTGTTTGGTAACAGATGGGGGAAATGGTATTACTTTACATAATGAACTTCAATATATTAAACCAATTGATTTTGTTCAAGCCAATCGTGTCATTGATCAATGTATTGAACATCATTTACCATTTGCAGTTGCATTGGGCAATGAAGCTGTTTTATATACGAATCAAAGTGATCAAAAAGATCAAAAACTTCCTGTAAAATTAGTTGTTGATGAAAGCATAGACTTTCATCAAGTAAAAGAAATTTATAAAGTATTTATTGAATGTAGTGAACAAGAAGAAAAATTATTAGATTTAGGAACTTTGGAATATATGCGCTATTTTAAAGGTCAAATTATTATTGAACCAGCAGATAAATATAAAGGTATTTTAGAAATGGTTCATTTATTAAAGGGAAATGAAAAGGATATTGTGGTCTTTGGGGATGGCTTAAATGATATTTCTATGATTGATCAAGCACCTTTAGGTATTGCTATGGGTAATGCAATCGATGAAGTCAAAGCAGTCGCAAATTTTGTGACAAAAAGAAATGATGATGACGGTATTGAATACGCTTGTCGTCATTTTGGCTGGATTGATTAAGTAAAATAGGCTATACTAAAGATGGGTGAGATCATGGAAATTATTAAAGATATTTTGATTATTGCTGGAATATTTGTATGTATGGCATTAGGTATTTTCTTTTTATTACATAGTGGTGATGCTAAAAAGAAAACCAAACAAACAATACAAGATACAAGAGACAGTATTCAAGAAGTAAATCAACAACTTGATGATGTTTTAGAACAATTGCAAGAAATGAATGCTCCTTTAGAAAAAGCAATGAAGGTAGTGCATTCTTTCAATGATAAAGTTTTATCAAAAAAATAATCGAGGAATGTTGACAAAGCTTAAATATTATCTATAATACAGGTATATAAATAAACTCAATGAAAAAGAGAGTAGTTTTATTGGATATGTTAGAGAGCCTATGTTGGTGGAAATTAGGTATTGAAAATAAAATGAAGCGCACTTTGGAGAGGGTTATCTGAATACATAGGATAACAAGCAAACCAGCTTTAACGGTGAGGTGGATATGATTATCATATCAACAAGAGTGGTACCGCGGAATCTTTCGTCTCTTAGCAATTGCTAGGAGACGTTTTTTATTGGGTAGAAAAGGGGAAAAGAATATGAAAAAAGTATTAAAATTAATGTTAGCACTTGTAATGACTTGTGCTATTGCTGGATGTTCATCAAGCAGTAAAAATGATGCTGATGTAACAATTACAATTGGGACATCACCTGATTATGCACCTTATGAATCATTAAATAAAAAAGGTGATATTGTTGGTTTTGACGTAGACATGGTCAAATTATTTGAAGGTTATTTATCTGATATGGAAGGTAAAACTTATTCATTAGAATTCAAACAAATGGATTTTGATAACATTGTTACTCAAATTCAAGGTGATCAAATTGATTTAGGTATTTCTGGTTTTACTTATAGTGAAGATAGAGTTGTTGAATGGTCTGATCCATATTTAGGATCTCAACAAGTTGCTGTTGTACCAAATGGTTCATCAATTACTTCAAATGATCAATTAGTTGGTAAAAAATTAGCTGCTCAAACTGGAGCTACTGGTGAACAAGCTGCCAAAGAAGTTAAAGATGCAGATGTTGTTTCAATGAAAAATGTTCAAGATATTTTCAATGGTTTAGCAAGTAATCAATATGATGCAGCAATCGTTGATTTAGGTGTTGCTAAACAATACGTATCTAGTGGAAACTTTACTCAATTAGATGGTTCATTAATGGATGAAAAGAATTATATTATTGCTAAAAAAGGTAATACAAAAATGATCAAATTAATGAATAAATGTATTGAAAAATTCTTAGCTTCAAAAGATTACGATAAATTATGTAAAAAATATGATTTATCACCATTAGAAAAATAAAAAATTATAGAAAAGGGGTATAGAAATGTTTGTAGCTTTTTCAAAAGTGTTTACTCCTGAAAACTTACTTTACTTTGCTAAGGGTGCAGTAGTATCGCTTTTACTAGCTGCTGTATCCCTTTTATTTGGTATTGTTTTTGGGATTTTAGGATCTTCTGCAAAAAGATCAAAATATAAAATTTTAAGAATTATTGGTAATGTGTATGTTGAAGTGATTCGTGGGACACCAATGTTACTTCAAATCTTGATTTTATTCTCTGTTATTCCATCTATTTATACAGCGTTTACAGGAAATGTATTGAGAATTAATGTCTTTTTAATTGGTGCTATTGCTATGTCTATTAATAGTGGAGCTTATTCAACAGAACTTATTCGTAGTGGAATCAATGGTGTTGATAAAGGACAATGGGAAGCTTGTGAAACTTTAGGACTATCTTATAAACAAACAATGAGACTTGTTATTTTACCACAAGCTTTCAAAAGAATTGTTCCGCCAATGATTAGTGAATTTATTACATTAATTAAAGATTCATCATTAATCAGTTGTATTGGAGCAGTTGAATTATTAAAATCTGCACAAGTAGTGGGGGCACAATATTATGATGTTATGTCACCTTATTGTATCGTCGCAGTTTATTATTTAATTATGACAATTAGTATTTCTTATTTAGGTAGATATGTAGAAAAGAGGTTAGCTGAAAGTGATTAAAGTTGAACATATATCAAAACAATTTAAAAAAGTAAAAGCAGTTGATGATGTTTCTCTTGAAGTTAAAAAAGGAGAAATCGTTTGTTTAATTGGACCTTCTGGTTCAGGTAAAAGTACAGTTTTAAGATGTATTCATGGTTTAGAAGTGCCTGAAACAGGAAATGTGTACCTCAATGGAGAAGTTTTAGATCCTAAAAATGCTAATTATCAAGAATTAAGAAATAAAATGGGCTTTGTTTTTCAACATTTCAATTTATTTCCACATATGACAGTTTTAGAAAATTTAACACTTTCGCTTACAAAAGTACGTCATATGGATGAAAATCAAGCAAATGAAATTGCTTGTAATTATCTTACAAGAGTTGGTTTATTAGATAAAAAAGATGAATATCCAAACAAATTATCTGGTGGACAAAAACAAAGGGTAGCGATTGCAAGAAGTTTATGTACAAACCCTGAAATTATGCTTTTTGATGAGCCTACAAGTGCCTTAGATCCAGAAATGGTTATTGAAGTATTAGAAGTTATGCAACAACTTGCTAAAGAAGGAATGACAATGATTGTTGTCACTCATGAAATGGGCTTTGCTAAAACAGTTGCTGATCGTGTTATTTTCTTAGAAAATGGTAAAATCGTTGAAGAAAATGATGCAAAAGCTTTCTATGAAAATCCTAAAACTGAACGTGCTCAAGATTTCTTAAAGAAGGTTATGCACTAATGAAACTACAACGTTTTGAAGTAGAGTCTTATATGACTTTACATGAAAATAACTGTCGTTATAACTTGGCAGATACAGTTGCTAAATCTTTAACTTTAAAGGAATTATTAGCGTATGACAAAAAAGATTCATTAGAAGATTTAATGAATCTTTCTTTAGATTATGGTGCTATTGAAGGTTCTCATGAATTAAAAAAAGGTATTTTAAGTTTATATCAAAGTGGTGATGATGAAGAAATTGCTATTTGTCATGGTGGTGTCAATGCCAATGAACTTGTTTTAATGACATTACTTTCAACAAATGATCATATTTTATCATTTTTACCAACGTATCAACAACTTTATAGTTTTCCTGAATCTTTAGGGGTAGAAGTTGATTTTATTCATTTAAAAGAAGAAAATGAATGGAAAATAGATTTTGAAGAATTAGAAAAAAATATTAAAGAAAATACAAAAATGATTTGTTTGAATTTACCAAATAATCCTACTGGAACAACTTTAGATCATGATGAAATGCAACAACTGATTCAAATATGTAAAAAGCATGATCTCTATGTTCTTGTTGATGAAATCTATCGAGGACTTTATCAAGAAGAATCTATTAGTGATCTTTATGAAAAAGGAATAGCAACAGCAGGACTTTCTAAAGTTTTATCAACTCCTGGACTTCGTATTGGTTGGATCAAAACAAAAGACAAAGAACTTATTCGTTTAATCAATGAAAGACGTGATTATTCGATTATTAGTAGTGGACCTATTAATGATTATTTAGGAGCTCTTACGTTAAAATACAATAATGAAATTTTAGCAAGAAATCGTGAGATTTTAGAAGAAAACAAAAGTTATTTAAAGAAGTGGCTACAAGCTCATCCACATCTTTCCTGTGTTATTCCAAAATATGGAACAGTTTGTTTTCTAAAATATGATTACCAAATAGATTCAAATACTTTCTGTGAAAAGTTACAAGAAGAAACAGGGGTCTTCTTTGTACCGGGATGTTGTTTTGACGTGGAAAATCATTTACGTTTTGGACTTGCAAATGATCCACAACTCGTTAAAGAAGGTTTAGAAGTATTTTCAAATTGGTTAAAAAAACTAGACACTTCAAGATAAAGAAGTGTCTTTTTTATATGTTCAAAAGGCTAAATGTATGATTATCAAAATATTCATACATTTATAACTTAAATTCATTATTAAAATAATCTTTTGTAAATTCAATAAAAGCATGGGCTTGAGGTGTTAGCCATTTTTTTTGATGATAAAATAGTTGCAAATCCATTTCGAGAGAGGGTACATCTACTTTGATTAAAGAAAGTAGGTTGTTTTTAAGTGCTTTATTTACAGAAAAAAGTGGAACAAAAGATAAACCAGTATGATTTTCTATAAGGTGTAAAATTGTTTCCGTATTACTTAATTCAATAATTGGATCAAGAATGATATTTTGAGACGTCAATATTTTGTCTAATTCATCTCGATAGCTTTCTCCTTTTTCTGTCAAGATAAAGTCATGTTGACAAATTTCTTTTAAAGATAAAGATTGCTTAGTTGAAAAATAATGGAATGGTGATACAAAAACAACAGGAGATGTATTTAAATGAATTCCTGTCATACTTTTAAAAAGACGTTTGTTTTCAAAAGTGAAAAATAAATCGATATTATTATTTAAAATATCGTTGATTAATAAATCACGTCCTTTAGTATCAATAATGATATGTACATGCGGATATTGTTTGTGGAATTTGGCTAATAGTTGGGGTAATAAAGCTGTTGAGACAGATTCAATACTTCCAATGCGTAACGTACCACTTATATCACGATTCTTGTTTTCATATGCTGTTTGTAAGGTTGTTGTTGCTTCACTAGCAAGATGAACAATTTCGTTTGCGTAAAAACGGAAAAGTTCTCCTTCTTTGGTTAATGAAACACCTTTACTTAAACGATCAAAAAGTTTGATGCCTAATTCTTTTTCTAACTGTTTCATTTGAATTGTAATGGCAGATTGTGTGTATCCCAATTTTTTGGCGGCATGAGAAAAACTATTAAGTTCTGCTATTTTTAAAAATGAAGTGAGATTTCTAAGTTCCATAATGTTCTCCTTATGATATAAAAATAATTTAAGTATGTATAAAATATATGAATTTTACTTATATCAGTTCTAATGCTACTATGATTTTGTAAAAAATCAAGTAAGAAAAGGAGAATACAAATGGAAAACAGAACAGATTTATCTAATCAAGAAGTAGAAAAAGTAATTAAAGATTTTATTAAAGATTATTTTGTATTTCGTCAAAATTTAAAAAACGAAAATGTTGTAGAAAATATTGATGAACAACAATTAAAAAAAGTAAAAACCATGACAATTCCTAAAAGAGGGAGAAGTCTAGAAGAAGTAACAAAAGAAATGAATGAATCTATTTATAAATATGGTTATAATGTCAATCATCCTCGCTATTTTGGATTTATCCCTGGACCTTCTTCTACACTTTCTTTATTAGGAGATGTCATGACAAGTGCTTATAACCGTCACGCAGGAAGTTGGACAACATTTCCAGCTGGTTGTCATATAGAAAATGAACTTATTCAATGGTTATGTCAACAAGCAAATTATCCAAAAAGTGCGAGTGGTGTTTTTGTTTCGGGTGGTTCGATGGCCAATATGACAGCTTTAACGATTGCAAGAGATACAATATTAAAAGAAGATCAATGGCACAAAGGGGTTGCTTATGTTTCTAATCAAACACATAGTTCTGTTGCTAAGGGATTAAGAATTATTGGTATTGGTAATAGTCGTATCCGTAAAATTGAAACAGACAAAAATTTTTGTATGAATGTAGATCAACTTGAAGAAATGATAAAAAAAGATAAAGAAAATGGTCTTATTCCTTTTGTTATTATTGCAAGTGCTGGAACAACAAATACAGGAAGCATTGATGATTTTGAAAAAATATCAAAACTTTGTCAAAAATATCATATGTGGATGCATGCAGATGGAGCTTTTGGAGCATCTGTGTTATTATCAAAAAAACATAAGGATTTATTAAAAGGTATAGAAAAAGCAGATAGTATTAGTTGGGATGGTCATAAATGGTTATTTCAAACATACGCTTGTGGAATTGTTTTGGTAAAAGAAAAACGACAAATGTTAAAAAGTTTTAGTGTTCATCCAGAGTATTTACAAGATTTGGAAATGGATGAAACATATTTTAATCCTTGGGATATGTCTATGGAGTTAACAAGGCCAGCGCGTGGTTTGAAATTGTGGCTTACTTTACAAGTTATGGGAAGTGATGCAATTTCTGATGCAATCGATCATGGTTTTGAAATTGCTGATATTGCTGAAAAGCAATTACAAAAATGCAAAGATATTGAATTTATTTCACATTCACATATGGGAATTGTTAATTTTAGATTTTCTCCAGAAAATTATTCAAATGAGGAAAAAGATAAAATTAATCATGAAATTTCAATGAGAATTGTAAATAGTGGTTATGCTGGAGTATTTACGACACAACTTCAAGGGAAAACAGTATTAAGAATTTGTTCTTTACATCCAGAAACAACAAAAGAAGATATAGTAAAAACAATTTCAAAGTTAGAAATGTATTATCGAGAAATTATGAAATAGCATTTGTATTTTAAATTAAACATTAAATTTATTATTTAGGCTGTATTAAAGATAAATTTTGGTGATAATTTCTAATAATATTTGTTTAAATACTTTGTTTGTTGATTTGTTTTATTATGTGGAAAGTGATGAATTGAGATAATTAGAGAAATATTTAATCAATCATATTTGTGATACAAATATCTATGAAGAACTATCAAACAATTATGATAGTTCTTTTTAACTTTATTGCAAAATTAATCATATTATTAAATATAGTAAGAATGATAAAGATATTTATGAAGATAGTACTTATAAATATTATCTTTTATTATTGATTCATTGCTAAAATAAACAAAGCAATTATTCTTATTTGGAGATTAAAAAAATATCTAGATTTTGAAGATTTGACTATAATTATATTTTTGTATTAAGTGATAATATTTGTTTGAATGAAAAATGTGATGTTGTTATCTATAAAATTATTTTGAAAATAGTAGAAACAACAAAGAAAAATGAGTTTTCAAAAAAATAATTAACAGTTTATATCTTCTAAAGTTCAATGATATTAAATATGATATTATTTTTTCTCTATTTAATTAGAATTTATTACTAATATTTACCATGTGATAATTTTTTTAAAAGTATTAAAGGAAAATAACAAGATGGCAAAATATGAAAAAATTGAAGATGATTCAAAATTACCAATAAAGTTAATTCGTTTTATCAATGATATATCTGGTCCAATTGAGAAGCATTGGCATAATAGTATTGAAATTGTTGTTCCACTTTCTGGAAAAGGATTTGCGTGGATTGATGGAAAGACATATGAATATGAAGGAATGAATTTAAATCAGGGAGGTCATCGTGTATTTGTGATTAATTCTCAAAGTATTCATTCTTTTGAATCTTATGATGTTCCTATTCCTTATTATGGATATGCTTTACAAATTAATTATAAATTTCTAAAGAGTATTTGTCCTACAATAGATCAACTTTCTTTTATAGAAAGACCTGATTATCAATATTCAAAGAAAATAAAAGAAATGATTTGGCAATTAGATGAAGCTTATCTTTGTGAAAGTCATTATAAAAATGCTCTTATTATGAGTAAGTTATATGAGATTGTTTATTATTTATTAGAAAATATTTCTAATAAAAAAGAAAATTATATTGAAAATAGAAGTGTAAAAAATAAAAAGAGGATAACTGAGATTGTTAATTATATAGATCAACATTATCAAGATGATTTACATATTCAAGATATTGCTGAACATTTTTCTATGTCTGCAAATTATTTTTCTAGATTTTTTAGAGAAAATTTGAATACAACTGTCAAATCATATTTAACTACTGTGAAGCTTGTATATGTTAAAAAAGATTTATTAGAAACAGATCTTCCATTGATTGATATCGCAATGGCTAATGGGTTTCCAAATTTGAAATCATTAAACAGAGAATTAGAAAAAGATTGTCAAATGACTGCTACCCAATATAGAAAAATGATTAAAAAAAGTATTAATTATACAAATAGCACTGATTTAGATTGAATAGTTATACTTTATTACTGCGCAGAAGTGTCTTTTATTATTTTAAAACAATAAATTGCACTTAAAGTTAAAGTAGTAATTAATCCTGTAAATAAACTAATCAAAATGACATTGACATAAAGATAACGTGATAAAGTATATGTTAGAATGATTTCTAAAGTACATTCAATTATGGAAATGATAAACATGACTTTATTTTTATTTTTGGCTTGTAAAATTGTAGAGAGTGGTGTTTGTAAATAAAATAGTAAAAAAGGAAAAGACATATATTTTAATTGATGATAGCCACTTGTTGTGTTATAGAGAATTAATAAAGATTGTTTTGGAAAAAAATAGAAAATTAAAGTAAAAGGAAGGCCAATAAGAAAACAAATAAATAAAGCATAAAGTAAATGTAAAAAAGTATTATTTCTATGGTAATAAAGATCATCTGTGGCAATAGGCAAGTAGAGGCGATAGATAATCGTACAAAAGAAGGTAGGAGTCACAAGCATGGAGACGACATAGCCAGAAAGGATGGCATATTGGTCTTGGATAAAGTTTTGAGTTAAACCGAGTCGGGTCAAAACATGAATTAAAAGGATTGGCTCTAAAAAATTCATAAAACAATGGTAAAGCCGAGAACCAGTTAATGGTAATGAGATGTTTAAAAGATCTTTCATAATCAAGTTTTGTTTGTTGATGTTTTTTAAAGGAGCAAAAGAATATCTTTTACGACTTAAAAGAAGTAGATAGATAATTGACATCAATTCACCAAAACTCATTGATAGATAGGCTATTGTTACTAAAAAAGGTAAGGATGAACTCAAAGGATTTTTTAAAAATAAATAAGTAAATAAAAGTCGTGATGTTTCTTCAACAATTTGACTTTTAGCAATGACATAGACATGTCCTTTGGCTAAATAATAGTTTTTAATAATACCACTGATAGCAATTAAAGGGATAAAAATTAAAAAGGATAAAATGGGATATAGAGTATAATCATTTTTTAATAAAGAATGAGCAATAAAAGGGCTTAAAATAAAAAGTGTTCCACAAATAACAATGACAGAAAAAAAGGATAGAATAATTGCGGTAATAATGACTTTATAGTTTTTGTATTGGGGATGTGAAATTAGACGGAAAACAGCTGAAGGAATACCAACTTGTCCAAGTGTTAAACACAAAGAAAGCGTTGGCATAATGACAAGATATAATGACATGGCTTCTAAAGGAAGAAGCCTTGAAAGCAACATTCTATTTAAAATACTAAATATTTTAGAGATAGCTGAACTAGCAGAAAGAATGATGAATGAATTGATGAGTTTTCTTTTCATAAAAGACTTCCTTTATGTCGAATTTTCATCTATAATAGACGAAGTGGGAGTTGGTTTATCATGAATGAAAAACTGGATTATAAATTTGGTAAATATGATTTAGATTTTCTAATCAAATTAAAAGCTCATGAGTTTCGTAAGCAAAAGATAGATAATATATCCGAAAAAGAAATAAGAGATTATTTATTCAATATTAAATGGAAATCTCAAAAGAGTCTACCAATGTGTGACATTATTGATGATGTAATGAATTTACAATTTTCGGAAATTTTTGATTATTTAAGTATACAAGCAGTTAAAGAAGCAAGTACACTTGATTTAGCAGCATTTCAAGAATTCATTTCAAAATAGTTGGTAACAACTATTTTTTATTTAAGGAGATAATATGAACTGGGATATAAAAGAAATACATAACTATAATGAATATATGCAAAAGTATTCAATACATTCTTTACTTGCAAAGATTTTTGCACAAAGAGAATATAATGAACAAGATGTTCAAGGACATACTTCGAAAAGATTGATTTATCATGATTTTTCATTGTTTTTAGATGCGGATTTAGTTTTAGACCGTATACAAGAAGCTTTAGAAAATGATGAAAAAATATGTATTTATGGTGATTATGATTGTGATGGGATCTTGTCAACAGCCATTCTTGTTCAAGCTTTTTTAGAATTAGGGAAAAAAGTTGGGTATCATATTCCTAATCGCTTTGAAGATGGTTATGGACTAAATAAAGAAAGAGTTCAACAAATGTATGAAAAAGGGTATTCATTGTTGATTACAGTAGATAATGGTATTAAAGCTTATGAAGCTATTGATTTAGCTAATGAACTTGGTATTGATGTTATTGTTATTGATCATCATGACTTTGATGAATTGCCTGATGCCTGTGCTATCATTCATACAAAAATGTCGCCAGATTATCCGTTTAAAGAAATATGTGGTGGTTTTTTAGCTTATAAACTAGCCAGTAGTTTGCTAGGAAAACATGATAAATATTTGTTTTCTTTAGCAGCTATTACTACAATTTCAGATATGATGCCTTTAGTTGATGAAAATAAATCACTCGTTTTACGAGGCCTTCAATTTATGAATCAAGAAAAATATTTACAATTAGAACTGCTTATTGGTGAAAATCAAAAATATAATACAACAACCTTAGGGTTTAATATTGCTCCAAAAATCAATTCATTTGGAAGATTACCAGAACTTGTGAATCCTAATCATTTAGTTAAATATTTTTTAAAAGATGTTGATCAAAAATTTGCGATTCAAATTTCTCAATACGCTAAGAAAATCAATAGTAGAAGACAATCACTTACAAATGAACAATATAAAAATATTTTAGAAAACAATCCACAAGAAGAGTTTTTATACAGTTATAATCAAGAAGTTCACGAAGGAATTGTTGGTTTAATTGCAGGTAAATACACACACGAATTTCAAAAGCCAAGTTTTGTTATGAAATATGATGAAAAAAACGAAGTTTATCGAGGAAGTGCTAGAAGTATTGAAAGTATTCCATTAAATCAAATATTTGATGATTTAAAAGACTATTTTGTTCAATATGGAGGACATGCTTTAGCGGGTGGCTTTCAAGTAGCCAAAGATGAAGTTTTAACATTGAAAGAAGCACTCCATAGCTATTTAACATCACATACTTTTTCTAATGAAAAAGTTCTTGAAGGAATTCAAATTGAATTAAATGAACTTACTTTACCGGCTGTTAAAGAATTAGAATTGTTAGAGCCATATGGTCAATGTAATGAAGAAATGAAATTTGTTTTAAAAGATATTACTAATTTTACAAGTCGTGTATTATCTGATGGAAAACATTTGCGCTTTGACATTTCTTTAAATAAAGGTAATTTACAAGCACTTTATTTTAATTGTTCGAAAGAAATTGAGCAATTACAACAAAAAAAGACAATTTCTTTAATAGGAACTTTAAAAATTAATAAATATCTAAATACAGAGTCAATAAATATGATTATTGAAGATATGAAATAGTTTCCTTGATAAAAAAAGTTTGATATAATAGAAATAGGAGGAGTACATAAAATGGACTTTAAAAAATATATTGAAGATATTAAAGATTTCCCTGAAGAAGGAATTATCTTTAGAGATGTAACACCTTTATTAAAAGATAAAGAAGCTTATAAAGAATCAATTGACACATTCGCTAAATGGATCGATGGACTTGGAGTTCAAGTAGATGTTGTTGCTGGTCCTGAAGCAAGAGGATTTTTATTTGGATGTCCTGTTGCTTACAAAGTAAATGCAGGTTTTGTACCTGTTAGAAAACCAGGAAAATTACCAAGAGAAACAGTTTCAGCAAGTTATGATTTAGAATATGGAAAAAATGAAGTTCATATTCATGCTGATAGTATCAAACCTGGTGAAAATGTTGTTATTATTGATGATTTACTTGCTACAGGTGGGACAGTTGAAGCAACTATTCAACTTGTTGAACAACTTGGTGGAAAAGTTGTAGGAATTGCCTTTTTAATTGAGCTAGAAGCTTTAAAAGGTAGAGAAAAATTAAAAGACTATAATGTCTATTCAGTATTAACTTATTAAATAAAAGAGAGGAAACTCTCTTTTATCATATGAGGGGGTTATAATATGAAAGAGTTTAAAAAAGCTGGAGATAAAGTCACTATAGAAGATGTCTATGAATCATGTAGACGCTATATTACCAATGAAGATGATATGAAGCTGATTAAAAAAGCTTATGATTACATCATGGTTAAACACGAAGGACAAAAACGAAAAAGTGGAGAACCTTATACGATTCATTTGATTTGGGTTGCTTATATTTTATCAACATTACAAACAGGACCACTTACAATTACAGCTGGTCTTTTACATGATGTCATGGAAGATTGCAATGTATCGCGTGAAGAAATGATCAAAGAATTTGGAGAAGAAGTAACGACCCTTGTTGAAGGTGTTACTAAAATTTCTAAAATGCCATTTAAAGATGAAGCAGATTTTTATGCTGAAAATCATCGTAAAATCTATATCGCAATGGCTAAAGATATACGTGTTATCTTAATTAAATTTGCCGATCGTTTGCATAATATGCGTACATTACAATTTATGCCCCCAGAAAAACAAAAACGTATTTCTCAAGAAACTTTAGAAGTTTATACACCAATTGCTCACCGTTTAGGGCTAAGTGATATTAAAACAGAGTTGGAAGATCTTTCATTATCTTATTTAGATCCAATTGCTTATCATGATATTGCGCGACTTCTTCAAACAAAACAAGATGAACGTAAAGAATCTGTGGCGAAGATGATGGAAGAAGTTGAAAATTTATTAAAGGAAAATCATTATCAATATCGTATTTTAGGTCGTGCGAAATCTATTTATAGTATTTATAAGAAAATGTTTAAAAAACATAAACGTTTTGATGAACTTTATGATCTTTATGCACTCCGTATTATTTTACAAAATAAACTTGATTGTTATAGTGTTTTAGGATTGATTCATGATCATTATCGTCCAATTCCAGGACGTTTTAAAGATTATATTGCTATGCCTAAACCAAATATGTATCAATCACTTCATACTTCTGTTATTGGCGAAGATGGAAATACTTTTGAAATCCAAATTCGTACTGAAGAAATGGATGAGCTTGCTGAACTTGGGGTTGCTGCTCATTGGCGTTATAAAGAAGGCAAAGGTTATTCTGCCAAAGCGGAACAAAAAGAAATTGGAGAAAAACTTCAATGGTTACGAGAATTTATTTCTTTGTCAGATGATATCAAAGATGGCGATGCCAAAGAATATTATGACTCAATTTCTCGTGATATCTTTGAAGCGAATGTTTATGTTTTAACACCACAAGGAAAGATTGTTGAACTTCCTAATGGATCAACACCAGTTGATTTTGCTTACCGTATTCATACAGAAGTAGGACATCATACTGTTGGGGCTATTGTTAATAATGTCATGGTACCTATTGATACAAAATTAAATACAGGTGATGTTTGTGAAATTAAAACCAACAAACAATCTGCTGGACCAAGTGAAGATTGGTTGAAATTTGTAAGAACAGCAGGGGCACGTAATAAAATTCGTACATTCTTAGCAAAAAAAGGAGCAGAAACGAAAAAAGATACAATTGAAGATGGTAAAAAAATCTTAAAAGATGAAATCAAAAAACGTGGACTTGATGAAAAGAAATTTTTGGATCCAGAAACTTATAAAACGTATTTAGGAGCTTTTGGAGCAAGAAGTTTAGATGATATTTTCTATTTTATTGGAAAGAAAAATCTTTCAGTAGCAACACTTTTAGAAAAAGTAAATCCAAAGAAAACAGGTTTCTTTGATAACTTATCTAAAATCTTACAAAGAAATAATGAACAAAGAGAAAAATTAGAAAAGACAACATCTAATAATGGAGTTGTTGTTAAAGGTGTTTCAGGATTAAAGATTCAACTTTCTAAATGTTGTAATCCAATTCCTGGAGATCAAATTACTGGTTATGTTTCTCAAGGACAAGGAATCAAAGTTCATCGTGTGGATTGTCCAAATATTAAACAAAAAGAAATTCAAAGCCGTTTAATTGATGTTTATTGGGATTTTGCATCACTTTCTAATTTGAAATTTGATGCTGATTTACAAATTGATGGCTTAGATCGTACAAATTTATTAAATGATATTATTACGGTTTTAGGACAAATGAAAATCAATATTTTAAATATTCATGCAGATGCATCAGATGATGGTAGAGCTTTAATTAAATTAAAGATTGGTGTTGATGATGCTGAACATTTAAATCGTGCAATTGCTAATCTTGAACGTATTCAAGGAATATATGACATTAAAAGAGTTATCCACTAAAGATAACTCTTTTCAGTAAACAAAAAGTCTATCGTTTGAATAGACTTTTTATAATAAATGAATATTATTTTTTTCACATTCATCAATCATTTCTTGAGGCCAAATACTTGCTTGTACTTCACCGATATGAGCACGATTTAAAAGTAACATGCAAAGTCTTGATTGACCAATACCACCACCGATAGTGTAAGGTAATTCTTTATTGATAATGGCTTGATGATATGGAAGATTTAAACGATCTTCACAGTTTTCTTTCTTTAATTGTTCAACTAAAGAATTTTCATCAACACGGATTCCCATAGATGAAATTTCTAATGCACATTGTAATGGTTCATACCAAAATAATAAGTCACCATTTAATTTCCAATCATCATAATCTGGTGCACGTCCGTCATGTTTTTGACCGCTTTGTAAAATATCACCAATTTGCATAACAAAGACACATCCAAGTTCTTTACATGCTTTATTTTCTCTTTCTTTAGATGATAAATCAGGATATTGATTTTCTAATTCTTGTGCAGTAATAAAATGTACACGATCAGGTAAACGGTTCACAACATGAGGATATTTATACCAAACTTCATGTTCCATATGTTTAATAACTTTGAATATTTTGTTAACATGATTTTTTAATGTTGTAATATTACGATCTTCTTTTTCAATAACTCGTTCCCAATCCCATTGATCTACATAATAAGAATGTAAGTTATCAACTTCTTCATCTTTTCTGATGGCATTCATATTTGTATAAAGTCCTTCACGAACACCAAAACCATATTTTTTAAGTGCCATTCTTTTCCATTTAGCAAGAGAATGAACAACTTCGATATCATCATTTTCAAAACAATCAATTTGGAATGAAACAGGTTTTTCAACACCATTTAAGTTATCATTTAAACCACTGCTTTTTTGAACAAAAAGAGGTGCTGAAATTCTTTCTAACATTAAAGCTCTTCCAAATTCTTTTTGAAATGTATCTCGAATGTATTTAATTGCTTCTTGTGTTTGTCTTAAAGATAACACAGGATCATATTTTTCTGGAATGATGAGATTCATTTTAATTTTTCCCCCTTAATAATATGTATTATTTTATCATTTATCTAAAGATATGAAAGATAATAATAAAAAATTATAATTCATATAAAAAAATATCAGATGTATTCATTTGTTGTCAATCGCTTATCTTTTCTGTATAATAAGGAAAAATGAAAAGTAGGTGTAAATATGAGAAATCTAGAACATGTCAAACATGTTATTATAAAAATAGGTTCTACTTCTTTATGTAACGAAGATGGACAATTGGATAAAGAAAGAATTTTAAAACTTATCCAACAAATAGCAGTTTTAAAAAGAAAAGGTCTAAAAGTGACACTTGTTTCATCAGGAGCTATTTCTTCAGGAATGGGTGTTTTAAATTTAAAAGAAAAGCCAAAAGAAATTTCTAAAAAACAAGCACTTGCGGCGATTGGACAAGCACATTTAATGCAAATCTATGAAGATTTATTTTCTTTGTTTCATTTAAAATGTGCTCAAATATTATTAAATCATGATGATTTTGATCATCGTAAACGTTTGATGAATTTAAGTTATGCTTTATCTTCTATTTTAGATTATGATGTGATTCCTATTATTAATGAAAATGATACATTAGCGGTAGATGAAATCAAAGTAGGAGATAATGATACATTATCTGCCTTACTATTACCTATTGTGGATGCACAATTACTTGTTTTAGTTTCAGATATTGATGGACTTTATAATGATAATCCACATACTAATCCTGATGCTCAATTATTAAGTGATATTGAACTTGTGGATGATAAAATTATGAACTTTGCGAAAGATTCAAGTAGTCAATTTGGTACAGGTGGGATGGTAACAAAATTGCGTGCTGCAAAAATCGTTAATGATTATGGAGGAGATATGGCCATTGTTAATGGCAACAATGAAACAGCTCTTATTGATTTATTAGAAGGAAAACAAATTGGAACGTATTTTAGTGGAAAAGCTGGTCGTACTTTAAGTGCTAGAGATCATTGGATCATGTATCGAAGTTCTCCTAAAGGAAAGGTCATTGTTGATGATGGTGCATGTGAGGCTTTAAAAACACATACAAGTTTACTACCTAAAGGAATCAAAGAAGTTGAAGGTTCATTTATGCAAGGTAGTGTCATTGATGTTCTTTCTTTTAAAGGACAGTTAATAGCAAGAGGTATTACGAATTATTCAAGTGATGAGTTAAAATTGATTAAAGATCATCATAGTAATGAAATAGAAAGTATTTTACATTATAAAGATTATGATGAAGTCATTCATGCAGATAATCTAGTCATTAATAAGGGGTGAAATTATGATTAAGGAACAACTTAAAGAAGCTAAAAAAGCATGCCGTTTTATGCAAAATGTTAAACCAGAGGTAAAAAATAAAGCTTTAAAAAATATTTCTGAGGCATTAATTCAAAAAAGTGAATTGATTATTCAAGAAAATCAAAAAGATATTGCAGAAGCTAAAAATAATGGTATTAAAGAATCAATGGTTGATCGTTTATTATTAAATAAAGAACGTATTGAAGCGATGGCAAAAGATATTTTAAAAGTAATTGATTTACAAGATCCGATTGGAACGCTTGTAAGAGAAATTAAAAGACCCAATGGTTTAGTGATTCAACAAATTAGAATTCCTTTAGGAGTGATTGGTGTAATTTATGAATCAAGACCTAATGTAACAGTAGATATTGCCAGTTTATGTATTAAAACCAATAATGTTTGTGTTTTAAAAGGCGGTAAAGAAGCAATTCATTCAAATCGCATCTTAGTTCAAATTATAAATGAGGCCATTCAAGATGTTTTACCAGCACATACAGTTACTCTTATTGAAACAAAAAAACATGAAGAAACTTTAGATTTAATTCAAGCCCATGATTATGTAGATGTCATTATTCCTCGTGGAAGTGCAGGGCTTATTCAATATGTTGTTAAAAATGCAACTGTTCCAGTAATTGAAACAGGAGCAGGAATTTGTCATCTTTATGTTGATCAAGAAGCCAATCTTGATATGGCTTTAGAAATCGCAAAAAACGCAAAAATTCAAAGACCATCTGTATGTAATGCAATTGAAACGATTCTTGTTCATCAAAAAGTAGCACCAGAATTCTTACCAAAACTTCAAGAAATATTTAAAAATGTACAAATCTATGGTGATGAAAAAACAAGAAAAATCATAGATTGTCTAGAAGCTACTGAAAAAAATTATGCTACAGAATATGATGATTATATTTGTAATATAAAAGTTGTAGATGATATTGAAGAAGCAATTGAACATATTTATAACTATTCAACAAAACATTCAGAATCGATTATTACCGAAAATAAAGAAACAGCAAAATATTTCATGGAGTCTTTAGATTCGGCTTGTGTTTATCATAATGCTTCTACACGTTTTAGTGATGGAGGAGAGTTTGGTTTTGGTGCAGAAGTTGGTATTTCTACACAAAAGCTTCATGCCAGAGGACCACTTGGTTTACAGGAAATTACATCTACAAAATATATGATTTATGGAAAAGGACAAACTAGAAGTTAATGTCCTTTTTTTAATGAATAATGAATGATTGATTCTTCTAACTCTGAAATCATTTCTTTTAGTTGGTCAATAGGGTATGAAAAATTAGTTTTAATCCAGTAATCAATCATAGAAAAAGCCCCTTGTACACAGTATCTTGATAAGTATTCTATCTCTAATGAAATTTGAGATAAATGATATTTTTTAGACCAAGTTGTTTGATATTCGTTAATAAAAAATTCTTGCAATTTATAAAATAAGGAATTTTTTCTTGAAAAAATCATTTCACATAACTGTTTATTATCAATAATACAATTGAGAAGTAGGTCGTAGATTTCTATGTAATCAATATCTTTATTTAATAAATCGATGAGACCATTAAAAATATCTTTTTCATATGCGTCATATAAATCATAAATATCTTTATAATGACTATAAAATGTTGCTCTATTAATATTAGCTAAATCAGTTATTTCTTTTACAGAAATTTTGTTTAATTCTTTTTCAGTTAATAATTTTACAAAAGTTTTGTAGATTGCATTTTTTGTTTTTTGGTAACGACGATCTTTAGCCATCAGTAAGCCTCCTTATGTAGATTATAAAATAAGACAACACATAAAAAGTTACTGTTGTTTAAGCAACAGTATTTTTTTAAATGGTGGTCGTAAATGGTATATAGAAATTGTACAATGAAAGTAGATATAAAACAACACATGTTGTTTAAAAAGGAGAGGTATTATGAGAAAAAGAAATCAATTGTTAGATTTTATGAAATTTTTACTATCGATCTTTGTTATCACTATTCATTGTCAGCTATTCAAGGATTTTCAAAAAGATCTCTATGTGGGTTTTACAATGGGGTTAGCAAGAGTTGCTGTTCCGTTTTTCTTCGTTTCGTCGGGATACTATTACGCTAAAAAAGTAGAATCTAATAAACCAGTAAGAAACTACATTTTAAAATTGATTAAATTATTATTGATATATGAAGGTGTGGAATTCATTGTTATGGGATATTTTGTTTATCCAATGTATAATAATTTATTTTTGCTTTTGTTCAGGTGCTTAAGCGTAGGAATTACAGGTGCTTATTGGTATATTACATCTTTATTGCTTACATACGTGGTTGTAACACCTTTATGGAAAAGAAATAAAATGAGTATATGTATAGTTGTTGGGTTACTTCTATATTTTGTAGCAATGACAAATGATAGCTACAGCAGTTTGTTTTTAGGAACAAATCTACAAAAATTAAGTTTAATACATACACAAATATGGACTTGGCCTCAAGCTGGGCTAGGGGAATCATTGTTATTTGTTTCTATCGGTATGAAGATATATGAAACAAATAGACAAGATAGATGCAATATTTATATGTTAATTGTAAGTTTTATAATGTTGTTTTTTGAATCATATTTTTTACAATCAATGTCACCTAAGGATGCGAATTGTTATATTTCACTTATTTTTTGTGCACCTTTATTATTTATAGAATGTTTAAAAAAATTTAGAATTTCATTTAATACAGAATTATTAGGAAAAATTTCTATGTATATTTATATGACACATCCTATTGTTTTAGCAATCATATGTAATTTTGTTGTTTTTAATAATACGTTTTATAAGTTTTTTGTTGTAACTTTTGTAACACTTCTAATTAGTATAATTACATATCGATTAAAAAATAGAAGGATATTATAAATTAATTAGTGTACTAAATATATTGACATTAGTTAGTGCACTAATTATAATATTTAGTATACTAACTAATATAAGGGAGGTGTCCTATGGATCCGTTGGAATTTGAGGATATTAAAGAGATTTTTCTACAATTTAAATCTCTTCATAAAAATATTCACGAACTTACAAGTAAAAAAAGTAGTATTGAAGGATTATCAGCTGATCAATGTTATTTATTAGGACTAATTGATCATTTTGATCATCCTAATCAAAAAATTCTTGCAGAACGTTTGAAAATCACACCAGCTACGTTATCGGTAAGATTACAACGTTTAGAAAAGGCTGGTTTTATTGAAAAAGTTGTAAGTAGACAAGATAAAAGAAATGTTACTTTGCATATTACGGAAAAAGGAAATAAAGAAATTGAAAGTTGTAAAGATGGTATGAAAATGTTTACAACACGTTTGTTTGATGGAATAAATAAAGAAGATTTAGATAGAATGAAAACGTATTGTCAAATCTTTGAAAAAAATATTCATTTAATGAAGGAGGAGTTAGATGTTCAAGATTAAAGGATATTTAAAGAAATTCTGGTATTTAATTCTTGCTTGTATTTGTTTATTGTTTGTACAAGCACAAACAGAATTAATTTTACCAGATTATATGAGTGATATTGTTTCGGTGGGGATTCAAGCAGGGGGATTTGCTTCACCTGTTTCAGAAGTTTTAACGGAAGAAACTTATCAACATTTATTATTGTTTGTTGATCAAAAAGATCAAAAAACAGTAAAAAAAGATTATAAAAAAGTTAGTAAGGCCAATCAAGATATCGTTGATACATTTCCTAAGGCTAAAGGGAAAACAATTTATCAATTGAAAGATTTATCAAGTGATGAAGAAAGTGAATTAGAAGATATTTTAATGAAACCTATGTTAATTATTACTTCACTTGATAGTATGGATACTTCTAGTAAAGAGTATCAAGAAAAATTTGGTCAATTACCACCAAATATGAGTGTTTATGATGTGATTTCTTTTATGGATGAAAGTCAAAAATCAAAAATGTTTGAAGATATTGATACAAGAATGGATACAATGGGTGAAAGTACTTTAAAAATTGCAGCTGGTAATGGTGTTAAAGCTGAATATAAAAAATTAGGTGCTGACATTGATAAAGTTCAAACTGATTATATTTTAAAAACAGGTTTAAAGATGTTAGGAATTGCTTTACTTGGAACAATTGCTGCTATTTCAGTTGCTTTCTTTGCGACAAAAGTTGCTGCTGGTGTGGCACGTACTTTAAGAAAAGATGTTTTTGAAAAAGTAGAAAGTTTTTCTAATGAAGAATTTAATCATTTTTCAACAGCGTCACTTATTACACGTACAACAAATGATATTACTCAAGTACAAATGGTGACAATGATGCTTTTACGTATTGTATGTTTTGCACCAATTATTGGTATTGGGGCTTTAATTAAGGTCTTAAAAGAATCACCATCAATGACATGGATCATTGCAGTTGTTATTCTTGTTATTTTTGGTGTGATGGCTGTTGCTTTTGCAGTTGTTATGCCAAAATTCAAAATTATTCAAAATTTAATTGACCGTTTAAATCTCACAATGCGTGAAAATTTATCAGGAATGCTTGTTATCCGTGCTTTTGGTAATGAAAAACATAGTGAAGATCGTTTTGATAAAGCCAACAAAGATGTTACAAATTTAAACTTATTTGTTAATAGATCAATGGCTTCTATTATGCCGATTATGATGTTTATTTTTAATGTGGTTACTTTAGTGATTGTTTATTATGGTTCTAAACAAATCGATTTAGGTAATCTAGCAATTGGGCAAATGATGGCCTTTATGCAATATGCAATGCAAATTATTATGGCCTTTTTAATGATTGCAATGATTGCTATTATGTTACCTCGAGCTAGTGTTGCTGCTAATCGTGTTTATGAAATCATTGAAACAAAACCAACAATTCAAGATCCAATAAATCCAGTTGCTTTAGACGAAGATAAAAAAGGACTTGTTGAATTTAATCATGTTTCATTTGCTTATCCAGGGGCAAGTGAACCGGTTTTAAAAGATATTGATTTTGTTGCTAAACCTGGACAAACAACAGCTTTTATTGGCTCTACTGGTTCAGGAAAATCAACACTTATTAATTTAGTACCTCGTTTTTATGAAGTTAGTGAAGGAAGTATTAAGGTTGCAGGGGTTGATGTTCGTGATATGACACAACATGAATTACGTGATCGTATTGGACTTGTTCCTCAAAAAGGAAACTTATTTTCTGGAACAATTCGTTCTAATTTAAAATATGGCGCACCAGAGGCAACTGATGAAGAATTAGAAGAAGTGATTCGAGTTGCGCAAGCAAAAGAGTTTATTGATCAAAAAGAAGAACGTTTTGATATGGAAATTTCACAAGGTGGAACAAACGTTTCTGGTGGTCAAAAACAAAGACTTGCGATTGCTCGTGCAATAGCTAAAAATCCAGATATTTATATTTTTGATGATAGTTTTTCAGCTCTTGATTTCAAAACAGATGCTAAACTTCGTCAAGAATTAAATCAACTTGTTAAAAAGACAAAAAGTACAGTTTTATTAGTAGGACAACGTATTGCTTCTATTATGGATGCAGATCAAATTATCGTGTTAGATGAAGGTCAAATTGTTGGTAAAGGGACACATGATGAATTAATGAAATCATGTCAGGTTTATCAAGAAATTGCCTATTCTCAATTATCTAAGGAGGAACTAAGTCATGAGTAATGAAAGAAGAAGACAAGGGCCTCGTGGACCAATGGGACGTGGAATGAGAGGCAATGGTGAAAAAGCTAAAAACTTCAAAGGAACGTTAAAGAAATTATTTGTTTATTTAAAACCTTATTATTTTAAATTAGCAGTTGTTATTATTTTTGCAGCTGGTTCAACAGTATTTACGATTGTAGGACCAAAGATTCTAGCAAAAGCAACAGATAAATTATCTGAAGGAATTATGGCCAAAGTAACAAATACAGGCGGAATTGATTTTGATTATATTGGTATGATCTGTTTGATTCTTGTTGGTTTCTATCTTGTCAGTGCACTCTTTAGTTTTATTCAAGGGTTTATTACATCTTCGATTTCACAAAAAGTTGCTTATGATTTAAGAAGTTCTTTATCTAAGAAGATGTCAAGAATGCCTTTGAGTTATTTTGATAAACATTCTAGTGGAGATACTTTAAGTAGGGTAACAAATGATATTGATACAATTGCCCAATCACTCAATCAAAGTTTATCACAAGTGATTACATCTTCTGTTACAGTTGTAGGAATCTTTATTATGATGCTTACCATTTCAGTAAAGATGACCTTGATTGCAGTGCTTGTTTTACCACTTTCGATGTTACTTATTATGTTTGTTATGAAACATTCTCAAAAGTACTTTAGCAGACAACAAAAAAGCTTAGGAGATGTCAATGGTCATATTGAAGAAATGTACGGTGCTCATGATGTTGTTAAAGCCTTTAATGGGGAAGAAGATTCTGTCAAAACATTTAATGAATATAATGATGCACTTTATGATTCAGCATGGAAATCTCAATTTTTATCTGGTTTAATGCAACCTTTAAGTAACTTTGTTGGAAACTTAGGTTATGTAGGTGTTTGTTTATTAGGTGGTTTTTTAGCTGGTGGTAATACAATTACGATTGGTGATATTCAAGCCTTTATTCAATATGTACGTCAATTCAATCAACCAATTGCCCAACTTGCGCAAACAATGAATATGTTACAAAGTACAGCAGCCGCTGCTGAACGTGTTTTTGAATTCTTAGAGGAAGAAGAATTAGAACCTGAAACAGTTAAAATTGAAACAGATGAAGTTGAAAAACTACATGGTTCAGTTACTTTCAATCAAGTCAATTTTGGTTATTTACCAGAAAAAACAATTATTCATGATTTCAATATGCATGTTCATGCTGGACAAACAGTCGCTATTGTTGGTCCAACAGGAGCAGGAAAAACAACGATTGTTAAATTATTGATGCGTTTTTATGAATTAAATAAAGGTTCAATTATGATTGATGGTCATGATATTAAAGATTTTTCAAGACATGATTTAAGAAGCTTATTTGGAATGGTTTTACAAGATACATGGCTTTTTAATGGAACAATTAAAGAAAACTTGATGTATGGTAAATTAGATGCCAGTGATGAAGAAGTAAAAAATGCTTGTGAAATGGCATATGTAGATCATTTTGTCAATACTTTAGAAGATGGTTATGATACAGTTCTTGATGAAGAAACATCAAATATTTCACAAGGACAAAAACAATTACTAACGATTGCTAGAGCCTTCTTAAAAGATCCTAAAATTCTTATTTTAGATGAAGCAACTTCTTCGGTCGATACACGTACAGAAGTACTTATTCAAAAAGGTATGGAAAAATTAATGGAAGGACGTACAAGCTTTGTTATTGCACACCGTCTATCAACTATTCGTGATGCTAATACAATTATTGTCATGAAAGATGGCGATATTGTAGAAATTGGTAATCATGAAGAATTGTTGAACAAAGGTGGTTTCTATGCCTCACTTTATCAATCTCAATTTGAGGGTAGTGAAATTTAGAAGCAAATAAAAATTTGCTTCTTTTTCTTTTCAAAACATAGTTTTATATGATATAGTACAAGCCGAGGAGATGATGTTATGGTTAAAAGAAAACCACAATATGTCAAGATAAAAGAATATATTATTCAAAATATTGAAGATGGAAAATATAATGAAAATGAACAAATTGAAAGTGAACATACTTTATGCGAACTTTTTGGTGTTACACGTATGACAGTACGTCAAGCATTAACAGATTTAATCAATGAAAATGTAATCTATTCTGTTCCTAAAGTAGGATCATTTGTTTGTAAAAAATCAAGATTTAAAAGTTTTGATGGATTAAACAGCGTAACCGAAGACTGTGCTAAGAAAAAAGAAGAATGTACAAGTCATGTTGTTTTAAATGAACTTGAAGAAGCCACTGATTTAATGAAAAAAGAAATGGCTTTAGAAGATAATAAAGTATGGCATGTTAAACGTGTAAGATTTGTCAACGGAGAACCTTTATGTTTTGAAGATGATTACTGTAACTATGATTTAACAGGGGATATTCCTTTAGAAGTATCAAGTACATCTTTATTTAATCATTTTGAAAATGATCTCAATTTACATATTGCTTTTTCTGATCAACAAATTGATGCAGTTTTAGCAGGAGAAGAATTAGGAAAATATTTACAAGTAGATCCAGTAACACCACTACTTAGAGTTTTATCAATTACATGTTTACATAATGGTAAATGTATTGAATATGGGTATACTTATTATCGTGTAGACAAGTATACTTTCAATCAAGTTGCATATCGTAGAAAATAAAAGGATGTTGTCAAATTCTTTTGGTTTGTTATAATGAGAATGTTAAAAAGGAGACTTTAGATGAATTATTTATATATTGCGCTAATATCAATGGTTCCATTGATTGAACTTAGAGGAGCAATTCCTGTTTCTCAAGGATTAGGATTACCAATTATTCCATCTTATATTGTTTGTATTTTAGCAAACATGGTACCTGTACCTTTTATTTACTTATTTGCTAGAAAGATTTTAGTATGGGGTTGTGATAAACCTGTCATTGGAAAATTTTTCACTTGGTGTTTAGATAAAGGTGAAAGAGGTGGAAAGAAACTTCAAGAAAAAGTAGGAAGAAGTACTTTTGTCGCTTTATTATTATTTGTAGGAATTCCACTTCCAGGAACGGGTGCATGGACAGGAACACTTGCAGCTAGTATTTTAGATATGGATTTTAAATCAACAACCATTGCTGTTATGCTAGGAGTTTTACTTGCTGGTGTCATTATGATGGCTGTTAGCTTTTTAGGATTTTCATTAATTTAGAAGTATCTTTATACTTCTTTTTTTGTAAGGAGGACGTGTATGAACGTAGAAATTATTAATGTTGGAACAGAATTGTTACTTGGAGAAATTGTCAATACCAATGCAACCTATTTACAAAAAATGTGTAAAGAATTAGGTTTTAATGTTTTCTTTCAAACAGTAGTAGGAGATAATCCACAAAGATTTTTAGATTGCTTGGATATTGCGTTTAATAGAGGATGTGATTGTGTTATTACAACAGGAGGATTAGGCCCAACAGAAGATGATCTTACGAAAGAATTATCAGCAAAATATTTAGGATTAGAAATGATTTTTGATGAAGATGAAGCAAAGAAAGTCAATGATAAATGCTGCTTTGTAACACAACTTGATAAAGTCAGTGATAATAATTTTAAACAAGCTTATTTTCCAAAAGATTGTTATGTATTAGATAATCCCATTGGTACAGCGAATGGGTGTGTGATGTCTAAAGATGAAAGAATGATTGTTAATCTTCCTGGACCACCTAAAGAAATGACTTATGTTGTTGATCATCAACTAAAACCTTATTTAGAAAAATATCGTCAAGCGAAGATTTATACGTATGATTTAGTAACTCAAGGAATTGGTGAATCAGCTGCAGCTACTTTAATTGATGATATTGTTCAAAGTCAAAAAGATGTTTCAATTGCTTTATATGCTTCTGAAGAATATGTAAGGGTAAGACTTGGAGTGAAAGCAAAACATCAAAGTGAAGCCGATGAACTTGTTAAACAAACAAAGGAAATGATTGAAGAAAGATTGAAAGATTATCTTGTGGAAAATCCTAATTTATTTGAAGAAGTCATGAAAAAAGTCAGTGGTTTTACGATTTTAAATGAATGTGATTTTTCTTTAAGTGACTATTTTGTCAATAATGGAGGACCTGTGTTTATTCATTTAACTTTAAAACAACATCCATTAGGTGAAATTGTACATGTATTATTAAAATATAAAGAAAAAGAAATATCTTTCGATATTCCTTTACTTGTGAAAGCAAGTCTTTCTTTACCTAAATTAGAATCTAAATTGATTTATTGAATTGATCAATTAATTCGATAAATTTTAAAGTTGCTTGTGATAAGCTTCTTCTTTTAAGATAAGCATAACCAATGCTTCTTGAAGGAAGGGGCTTTTTTAATTTTAATTCATAAACTTTATTTTTATCTAGAAAATCATGAGAAAATTCTTTAACAACACAAGCATTTCCTAAATTAGCATGAGTAAATTCTAATAACAGATGATGTGCTCCTAATTCCATTTCGGGATTTAATAAAATTCCATGTTTAGCAAAGTATTTATCAATATAATTTCTAGAATTACTTGATTTTTCTAAAAGAATAAGATTCTTTTTCGCAATTTCTTGATAGCTGTAAAGATGTTCATCTTTTTCTTTAGAAATAAAGATATCATGAATGGTTAAACATTCTTTCATGGCAAGACTTTCATCATCAAAAGGAAGATTGATAAATGCAAGATCAATTGTTCCATTTTTTAAATGTTCAACTGTTTCAATAGAGGTTCCATTAACAACATTGATTTTAATTGTGGGATAAAGATGATGAAATTGTTTTAATAGGTCAATTAAGTAGTTTTCACAGATTGAATCACCAGCACCTATATTTAACTGTCCAGAGAGTAATTCATTATAATGAGAAAGTTCATTTTCAACACTGGTAATTAAAGCTAAGGCTTCAGTAATGTTTTTATGAAGCAACATACCTTCTTTAGTAAGCGTAACACCTTTATTTAAACGGATGAATAGTTGGGTGTTGAGTTCTTTTTCTAAAGCATGGATTGTTTGGGAAACAGCGGATTGTGAAATGAATAAATTCTTTGCTGCTTTTGAAAAAGAAAGGGTGGAAGCAGCTTCGTTAAATATCTTATATTGTTCTAGTTTTATCATATTAGCACTCCTTATACCAAATATATTATATATTAATTTTACTTATATTAAAATATAGCATATAATAAAAATGTATGAAAAAGCCAATGATAGAAAGGTGGAAATGAATTATGGCTGGTGTAGTTGTTGTAGGAAGTATGTGGGGAGATGAAGGTAAAGGAAAAGTTACCGATTATCTTGCTCAAAAAGCAGATGTTGTATGTCGTTATGCTGGAGGTAACAATGCAGGTCATACAATCGTTTATGGTGGTAAGAAATTTGCATTAAAATTAATACCATCAGGAATTTTCTCAGGACACGAAGTTATCATGGGAAATGGGATGGTTGTTAATCCTAAAGCATTCTTAGAAGAAGTTAAATATTTAAATGATGGTGGTATTGATACAAGCAAAATTAGAATTTCAGATCGTTGTCATGTAATTTTACCTTATCATCTTGAAATTGATGAATTACAAGAAAAAAGAAAAGGTGATAAAAGTATCGGAACTACAAAAAGAGGTATTGGACCTGCTTATGTAGATAAATATAGCCGTATTGGTATTCGTATGGGAGAATTCATTGATGAAGAATTATTCTTAGAAAGATTAAAAGAAACTTTCCCAATGAAAGTCGCTGAATATCCTGAATTAAAAGATATGTTTACAGTAGAAGGTATCTTTGAAGAATACAAAGAATACGCTAAAATTATTAAACCTTTAGTATGTGATACAGGTATGTTATTAGATCAATATTTACGTGAAGATAAAAAAGTTTTATTTGAAGGAGCTCAAGGAGCTATGTTAGATATTGATTATGGTACTTATCCATTTGTTACATCTTCACATCCAGGTGCTAATGGGGTATCTGAAGGAGCTGGTATTGGACCTTTATATATCAAAGAAGCAATCGGAATCATTAAAGCTTATACAACTCGTGTTGGATCAGGACCATTCCCAACTGAATTAAATGATGCAACAGGTGATTTAATCAGAGAAAGAGGACATGAATATGGTACTGTAACTGAACGTCCTAGAAGAACTGGTTGGTTTGATGCGGTTGTTGTTAACCAATCAAGAAGAATGTCTTCTTTAACAGGTATTTCTTTAATGTTATTAGATGTTATGAGTGGATTTGATACAATTAAAATCTGTAAAGCTTATAAATTAGATGGTAAAGAAATTTATGGTTTACCTGCAACTGTTAAAGATATTGAAAGATGTGAACCTGTTTATGAAGAATTACCAGGATGGCAAGAAGATATTACACATGTAAAATCTTTTGAAGAATTACCTGTAAATTGTCAAAACTATATTCGTAAAATTGAAGAACTTGTTCATTGTCCAGTAAGAATGTTCAGTGTTGGACCAGATAGAGAACAAACTGTTGTTTTAAAAGATATTGAATTTTAATAAAGGAGGTCTTTCATGAAAAGAGAATTAGTTATTGTCATGGATTTCGGTGGGCAATATAACCAATTAGTTGCACGTCGTGTTCGTGAATGTAATGTTTATTGTGAGATTTATTCTTATAAAACACCTTTAGAAAAAATTAAGGAAATGAATCCTAAAGGAATCATTTTAACTGGTGGACCAAATAGTTGCTATTTAGAAGATTCACCAACTTATTCTAAAGAATTATTTGAATTAGGTATTCCTGTATTAGGATTATGTTATGGTGCTCAATTAATGCAACATGTTTTAGGTGGTAAAGTTGAAAGAGCAGATGTAAGAGAATATGGTAAATCAATTTTATTAGTTGATCAACCTGAATCTAAGATTTTAAAGGGTGTTCCTGAAACTTCTACAGTTTGGATGTCACATTTTGATTATATTTCAAAAACAGCACCTGGATTTGAAATTACAACACATACAAAAGATTGCCCAGTAGCATCTTGTGAAAATAAAGAAAAAGATTTATACGCTATTCAATTCCATCCAGAAGTTTTACATAGTGAATATGGTAAAACAATGCTTTCTAACTTTGTATTAAATGTATGTAATTGTGCTGGTGATTGGCGCATGGATTCTTTCGTTGAAGAACAAATCAAAGCTATCAAAGAAAAAGTTGGTGATGGTAAAGTATTATGTGCTTTATCAGGTGGTGTTGATTCATCTGTTGCGGCAGTATTACTTTCTAAAGCAATCGGTAATCAATTAACTTGTGTCTTTGTTGATCATGGTTTACTTCGTAAAAACGAAGGGGATGAAGTAGAAGCTGTTTTTGGACCTGATGGAAATTATGAATTAAATTTCATTAGAGTAAATGCTCAAGAAAGATATTACGAAAAGCTAAAAGGTGTTACTGAACCAGAAGCTAAACGTAAAATCATTGGTGAAGAGTTTATTCGTGTTTTTGAAGAAGAAGCAAAGAAAATTGGAGCAGTTGATTTCTTAGTACAAGGAACAATTTATCCAGACGTTGTTGAAAGTGGTCTTGGTGGAGAATCTGCCGTTATTAAATCACATCATAATGTTGGTGGATTACCAGATCATGTTGATTTTAAAGAAATTATTGAACCATTACGTGATTTATTTAAAGATGAAGTACGTAAAGTTGGTTTAGAATTAGGAATTCCTGAATACTTAGTATTTAGACAACCATTCCCAGGACCAGGTCTTGGTATTCGTATCATTGGTGAAGTTAATGCTGAAAAGGTAAGAATCGTTCAAGATGCTGATGCAATTTATAGAGAAGAAATCGCTAATGCTGGATTAGATCGTTCAATCGGTCAATACTTCGCAGCTCTTACAAACATGCGTTCTGTAGGAGTTATGGGTGATGAAAGAACTTATGATTATGCAATCGCCTTACGTGCGGTTAATACTATTGATTTCATGACAGCAGAAGCTGCAGAAATTCCATATGAAGTATTAAATAAAGTTATGTCACGTATTATAAATGAAGTTCGTGGGGTAAATAGAGTAATGTATGATATTACAAGTAAGCCACCAGGAACTATTGAGTTTGAATAATAAAAACGGTTAAAAGTGCTCATTTTATGGGCACTTTTTCACTAAAAATATTTTCAAAATGTTCTCAAAATTTACTTTTTGTCATTTCTTTGCTGTTATAATCGTAAAAAAGCTCAGAGTATATAAATTAATGAAAGATTTAAAGTCTAGATATAAACTAATAAAGAGTATATTATTAGATATTAAATGTTATGTCGCATTTCATAGATGTATTTTTCTATAAAATGAAGTATAATGACTACTAAAGGAGTGTATTTATGAGTATTACAATTACACAAATCGCTAAACTTGCAGGTGTTTCAAGAGGTACTGTTGATCGTGTTATTCATCAACGTGGACGAGTTGCTCCTGAAGTAGAAAAGAAAATACGTGATATTATGGAAGAAAATGATTATCATCCAAATATGTTAGGAAGAGCATTGGCTGTTTCTAAAACACCACTTACAATAGGAATGATTATGATTGAAAAAGGAAATCCTTTCTTTCAGTTGATTCATTCAGGGATGAAAGAAGCAATGTCTCAATTTAGAGATTATCCAATTTCAGTTGATTTTAGACATATTAAGGGTGTGGATGAAGATGAATATTTAAATGTACTTGATGAATTAGAAAGTAAAGTAAATGCTTTAATTATAGCAGGATTACAAACACCACGAATTATTGAAAAAGTAAATCAAATTGTAAAAAAAATTCCTGTGATGACTTTAAATATTGATTTAGAAGATTCTCATAGAATTGGCTTTATTGGAATTGATGATTATAAAGCAGGGACTTGTCTTGCAGGATTAACAAGTGATTTGACAAGACCAGGAGAAAATGTGTTGATTCTTTCTGGTTCAAAAACAGTACATTCACAATCACAAAGAGTTAAAGGATTTCTTGATATCATGAAACACTATCCAGAGATTTTACTAAGTGATGTCATTTATACAAAAGATGAACTAGATATATCAAATAGACTTTTAAAAGATGCAATTTCAAAGAAAAAATATAAAACAATTGTCATGGTAGATTCGTGGCTTGCAAACGCTGGAGAAGTTGTCACACAAGCGGGTTATGATGATATTAATATTTTAGGATTTGACTTAATGCCACAAAATAAAGAAGCATTGAAAAAGGGAAAAGTTACTTATATCATTGATCAAAGTGCTTATATGCAAAGCTATGAATGTGTACATAAAGTATGCGAACATTTGATTTATGGTATAGAACTTCCAAAAGGGAAAACATATCTTCCTATTCATATTTATAATAAGTATAATTTAGAGTGATTTCTTTATTTATTGAATTTTTCTTAAAAATACTGCTATAAATTAGTTAAATAGATTTATAACAGTATTTTTATTTTGAATTGATTTGTATGATAGTGAACTGAACATACTTATAGCAAACAAATTATAAATAGTTTATAATAAAAACGAAAGGGTGATGGGAATGAAGGCAATACCAATAGGAATATCTGATTATAGGAAGTTACGCCAAAATGACTATTACTATGTTGATAAAACTTTAATTATAAAAGAATTTTTAGAAAAAAAGAGTCAAGTAACATTAATTACACGTCCTCGAAGATTTGGAAAAACTATTAATATGTCTATGATGGCAGAATTCTTTGATATTACAAAAGATTCAAAAGAAATCTTTAAAGGTACTAAAATCATGGATACACCTTATGCTAAAGAAATCAATCAATATCCAACAATCTTTATTTCTTTTGCAGATGCAAAAAGAGATAAGACATCTGTTGTTTCAACAGTAAAAGATCAAATATTGAAAGAATGGGATAGATATAATTATGTTTTTAATAATCTGTCAAAATATGAACAAAATAAGCACGATGTTTTAGAAAATATTTTAATGAACTATTTAAATGGAAGTTTGGAAGGAATAGGAGATGCTATTTCTTTCTTAATGGAAAAACTTCAAAGTTACTATAATGAAGAAGTTATGGTGTTTGTTGATGAATATGATACGCCTTTTATTGAGTCTCATGTTAATTGTTTTTATGATGAAGTAAGGGGCGGCCTTTCAAGTTTACTTCATAATTCTCTTAAAACATCTAATAGTTTAAAATATGCAATGCTTACAGGGATTCAAAGAGTTGCTAAAGAAAATATTTTTAGTGATTTAAACAATTTAGATGTTTATACTGTATTAGATAATGGATATAATAATTTCTTTGGTTTTGATAATGAAGAAACTCAACAAATATTAGAATATTATCATTTAAAACTAGATGATAAAGTTAGAGAAATGTATGATGGTTATAAGATGGGAAATATTGAAATTTATAATCCTTGGTCAATTTTAAATTATGCTAAAAGGCAAGAACTCATACCTTATTGGGTCAATACGAGTGCTAATGTTATGATTAAAGATGCTATAACAAAATCAGATGATGATTTTAAAAATGAATATGAAAAATTAATAACTAATGGTCAAATTGAAACAATAGTCAGTATGCAAACAAGTTTTTATGAGGAGGCCGATAATTCAACATTATGGGGACTATTTGTCAATGCAGGTTATTTAACAGTTAAACAAATCATAGATCGTTATAACGATAGATATTGTATTATGATTCCAAATGCTGAAGTAAGAAAAGAATTTATTAATTTAACGGAATATCAATTAGGATTAAAAAATGGAAAATTATTCAGTGTCGTAAGTGAATTGATAGAAGAAAAACCAGAAGCATTTCTTGAACAATATCAAAGTATTTTGATGATACCTAGCTATCATGATTTAATGAGTGAAAACAGTTATCATATGATGATGTTAGGAATGTGTTTATGTTATTCTTCGCAATATGATGTTATAAGTAATCGAGAAGTTGGAAAAGGCAGAAATGATATCATTTTAAAAGCAAAAGATAAAAATAAAACATCTTTTATTTTAGAATTTAAATATTTCAAAGAGGATAAAAAGAATAGTGAAAAAATTCTTGAAAATCTAGCTAATGAGGCTATTCAACAAATCAAAGATAGAAAATACGATTTTGAATTAACTGGAAAAGTTATTTATATAGGGTTAGCACATCATGGAAAAGATGTTGTTATGAAATGGAAAGAAAAAAATAATGTATAGAGGGTACTTCTCATACATTATTTTTTTATGTAAGCACTTGCATATATTGTCTAAAAGTATTATGATTAATTTAAGAAATGTGCACGAGCACATGCATGGTGTGTGCGCACACATAGGAGGGATATAATATGGAAACAATGAAAGCGATTATTTATGAAGATGTTGGAAAGTTTAGTGTAAAACAAGTACCTGTTCCTAAAGTAGAAAAGAGTACAGACTTATTATTAAGAGTAGATGCTTGTTCTATTTGTGGAACAGATGTTCACATTTTATCTACACCACCAGGAGTTGATGCAAAGAAAGGAATTATTCTTGGTCATGAAATGGTAGGAACAATTGTAGATAAAGGACCTGATGTTAAGGGTTATGATATTGGAGATCGTGTTGTTATTGATAACAATGTTCCTTGTGGACATTGTGAAGAATGTCAAACAGGCCACTATAATACATGTTTGAATATGAATGGTAAGGGTGTAGATGACGATGGTGTCTTTGCACAATATTGTGTATTCCCAGCTAGTTGTGCAACAAAAGTACCTGCTTCTTTGCCAGATGATCTTGCTGTTTTTTGTGAACCTGTAAATTGTTGTATGGGTGGTATTAAAAAACTTGGAACAATGCTTCCTGGACAAACAGCTGTTGTATTAGGTGGAGGACCTATTGGACTTTATTATATGAAATTATTACAACTTAAGGGTGCTGGTAAAGTTATTGTTTCTGAGGTATCAGATTTTAGAAAGAAATATGCAGAAGATATGGGAGCTTATAAAGTTGTTAATCCACTTAAAGAAGATCTTGCTGCTTATGTAAAGAAAGAAACAAATGGCTATGGTGCTGATATCGTTATTGATGCTGTTGGTACATTATTAAATGATGCTCTAGCATGTGTAAGACGTTCAGGAACAATTCTTTTATTTGGTTTAAATGGTAATGCAAAACAAACAATCTGCCAAAGTGATATTGCTATGAATAATTTATCTATTTTAGGTAGCTACATTGGACATTTCACATTTGAACCAACTGTTCGTTTATTAGATAGTGGTATTGTTGATTTTAGAAATATGATTACTCATCGTTTAACTTTAGATGATTTTGGTATTGGATTAGATGCAATGCGTAAAGGTGAAGCCTTAGAAGTTGTTTTATATCCAAATAAGGAGAGTGTTGAATAATGAATCTATTAATTGCACTTATTCCAGCAATATGCTGGGGGTTAAATCCGACAATCGTAGGTAAAATTGGTGGTAAACCAATTCAACAACAATTAGGGACAGCACTTGGTGCAACACTCTTTGCAGTAGTTATTTATATAATCATGCATCCTGCATTAACAACTTCATTAGTTATTGGATGCATTATCTCAGGTGCTTTTTGGAGTGTTGGACAATTGCTTCAATATAAATCTTATGGAGTCCTTGGTACAGGAAAAGCTTTTGCAATTTCTACAGGATTCAACCTTGTTTTAAATTCTTTATTTGGTGTTCTTATCATGGGTGATTGGGCTCAAGCAAATCAAAAGCTTATTGGATTTGCTGCTTTAGCTGTCATTATTTGCGGGGCCGTTCTTACTTCTTATAGTGATAATAAAGAAGAATGTGATTTAAAAAAAGGGGCAATTATTTTAGCAATTGCTGCTGTTGGATTTACAGGTTATTCATGTGCACCAACATTTGTAGGAGCTGGAGGAATACAAGCAGTATTTCCACAAGCAATTGGTATGATTGGAGGGTCTTTGATTCTTAGTTTATTTGAATCTAAAGATATTAAAAAATTTGATACTGTTACTTTTAAAAATATGATTCCAGGATTAGTTTGGGCATGTGCTAATATTGCTATGATTTATGCTAATAAACTTAATGGGGTTGCCATTGGATTTACATTATCACAAATGGCTGTCGTTGTATCAACATTTGCCACACTTGTTATTTTAAAAGAAAAGAAATCAAAGAAAGAACTTTTACATACAATTCTTGGTACAGTTGTTGTTGCTATTGGAGGTGTCATGATTGGCTTTACAAAATAGGGATGGTTTTCCATCCCTTTTTTATTTTAAATTATAAAGAGTTCAATCAATAATTGAGTTATAATAGAAGAAGTTCAACTAATCAATGATACCAAAAAAGATAATTAGAAATTAAAATATAAGTGAGGGATGAAAATGTTAGATTATAAAAAAATAGGTTTATATTTACTTGAAAAAAGAAAATTATATCAATTAACACAAAAGCAATTAGCTGATCAGCTAAATATTTCATTTCAAGCAATTTCAAGATGGGAAAAAGGTTTATCTATTCCATCAGTAGATTTATTAAATGAACTTGCAAATTTATTTCAAATAACAGTTGATGAAATTTTAAAAGGTGAAGATAAATGGCCAGTATTTTCATATGAACAATCAGGAGTAGATGTTACAAAAATAGATTTAGTAAATTATGATTTAAAAGATATTCTTAATCAGTATCATTATAATCCAGCATTTCGAGGAGCAATTTATGATTTAAATGATCATTTAGTTTCTCAAAAATCCCTACAAATTGTTTCTAAAGTACAAGAGCCAGTAACTAAACAAAAACTTACTATGGAATATGGTTATATTCAAGAATTAGTTGAGGATATTATATGTACCTGTATAAATGATTTATTAATGATAGGGGCTCAACCACTCTTTTTAACAGAAACACTTATCATGGGACATTTAAATAAAGAAATATTAGAGTCAATTATTAGGGCTTTTCATATTTTCTCTAAAAAATATAATATTAAACTATTAACGGGTCAATGTTCGATTAAATCACAATCACTGCAATTTGATGATTGTCTTATTTCTACAACAATTACTGGGATTTTAGATAAATCTAAAGAGATAGATACTTCTTATATAACTGAAGGAGATATTATTCTAGCAATTGAATCAAATGGAATTCATCATTATGGCTATTCATTGATTGATACTTTAATATCTACGATTCCAGAAATAAAAAAAGAAGTTATTGAAGGACGTAGTTTTATTGAAGAAATCATGAAACCACAATATTGTTATTATGAAAGTTTAATAGGTTTAATTGATAAAAAAAGAGTCAAAGGATTAGTAAATATTTCAGGATGTGGATTTCCAAGAAATTTAACAAGAATGATTCCTGAAGGATTATGTGCAAATATTGATTTAGCTCAGATTAAAATACCGCCTATTTTTCATTGTTTAAAAAAATATTTAAAAGTGAGTGATCAAGAAATGTTAAACACATTTAATTGTGGAGTTGGTTATATTGTTATAGTTGATGTTAATAAACAAGAAGAGGTGTTAAATCATATTAATCAATATTTTTCTTGTAAAGTAATTGGTATAATTCAACGAGGACAAAAGAAAATAAAATTAAGAAATAGTTTAAACTGGAATGAGTACTGAGAAACTTCTAAAAAGGAGTACTTATATGAAAATTTTAGTAAGTGATTTAGATGGGACTATCTATCGAAATAAAACAGTATCATCTATCGATTTAAAAGCAATAAATGATTTTGCTAGTAGTCATATGTTTGTTATAGCGACAGGCAGAAATGAAAATACTTTTTCTTTTTTTAGTGAACAATATGATTTAGCTTATCAATATGTAATTTTATGTAATGGAGCATTAATACAAGATAAAAAAAATCAAACGATTATTAAACATCCTTTTAGTAAAGATGAAGATCTTTCACCTTTATTTAAAATACTTCATTTGTATTCTAATCAACAAATAAGTGTCAGCTTATCTTTTGAAAAAGGTGGTCTTTATTTACCGAAATGGCAAGATGATTTATCTAATCAGATTAGATCTAATTTAGTATATGGAATGATTGGTATTTGTCTAGAAGTTGTTGATAAAGATTTAAAGGTTGTTGAAAATATATATCAACAATTATTAAAGAATACATCATTTAATATTGAAAGAAATAATCATTATATCGATATTTTACCTAAAGGTGTTAGTAAGAAAAATGCTATCAAAGAATTAATGGATAGATGTCATTTAAAAGAAGATGATCTTTATGTTATAGGCGATTCTTACAATGATCTATCTATGTTTGAAATCAATAATCATAATTTTATCATTGATAAGGGAATAGAAGCTTTAAATAAAAAAGCAACTTATATTGTTGATTCTATAAGTGATTGTCTAAAGATAATAGATAAAAAATAGTAAAGGTATCCTAAAAAGATACCTTTACTTAGTTTTTTCAAGTTTTTCAATATAATTTGTTACATCAAGCGTATTTGTTTTTAAGATATTTCTCAAATGGTGGTTATCTATAATAGAGATGTACTTATCTTCTAATAGAACAAATAATTTTTCATAATCTTTATTTTTTATAGGATGGCCAGATGGATAAATTGTTATTATTGATTGATCATTCAAATAAAATAAAAGCTTTATTTTATAACCTTTTTGAGCCCATAACATAGAGATAGGTTCATATGAAAGTTCAACTTTTTCAATGTTATTTAGATATATTTGCTTTTTAGGATAAATCTTTTTTCCAATAATAAGATTTATTGTTTCTAAAAGCATTTGAAAGTATCCTTTATAAACATAATAATTTATAGAAATTTGATTGATTTCAAGATAGTTAGTAATGGTTGCTAGAGGAACAACAATAAACATAGTGATAAAGAAAGCAATGATTCCTATATAAATACAAATAGAACGATTTAATGGAGTTAAAAATGTTAATAAACCACCTGTTCCAATACCACCAATAAGTCCATAAAAACTAAAAGCAATAAAGTTTACAATAATATTTTTTCTTGTGGCTTTTTTTCCAATAATGAAAGTTTTATTCATTTATAATCCCTCCTTCAATTATTATTATAGATGACTGGCAATGAATGATAAGACCTTTGGCGTCAACGACACAAATGTGACATAAAAAGAGTTTAACATAATCAAGATTTATTAAATATAATTTTCTATTATATGTTATAATCAAAAAAAGGAGTTAGCTATGCAAGTACAATTTTATGAAGAAGTTGAAGATCAATTATTAAAGTTTGCAGTTATTATTTCAAAGTATCAAGATAAATGGGTATTTTGTAAACATAAGTTAAGAGATACTTTTGAAATACCAGGTGGTCATCGAGAAGAGAATGAAAATATTTTAGAAACGGCTAAAAGAGAATTGCATGAAGAAACAGGTGCAATCGATTTTAAAATAAAGCCAATCTGTGTTTATTCTGTTATTGGAAAAAATAGAGTCAATGATACGGGAGAAGAACTGTACGGTATGCTTTATTATGCAAATATTTATTCTTTTGAAGAAAGTTTGCATAGTGAAATGGAGAAGATTGTTTTATTTGATGAATTTCCTGATTCATGGACATATCCTGAAATTCAACCAAAATTAATAGAATATTACATAAATTTAGAAAATAAATAAATTAAATTTATAAAAAGCATAAGAAGATATTGTATGGATAATAAAGATAATATGAATGAATGTATGTGGATGCTGATGGGAAGTATTCATGAAAGTAATCGAGTTACTGTAGCAAAGTGCTTAGATATGATGGAAGAAAAGGGTATTTCAAAGGATGAAATGATTTCTAACTTAGAATCTGTAAAAGAGGCGTTATTTACCCTCTATAATGAAAAAATAAATGTAATTATTAATGAATTAGAAAAGTAGTATGAAGATGATTATAAAATGATAGTTTTTTATCTATAAATATGTATAATCATGATAAATGTTTTAAAACATCCTATGATGACGAGTGGCGGTTCTGACTCGGCAATAATATAAAAAATGACCGAGCGATGATGATGTGTGAGAGCAAAGACACATCGGTAAAATAAAAAATGGTTCAAGGATGTACTAGAGGAATCTAAAAGATTCCTTTTTTTGATTAAAGCACACTATTAGAAAATTAATATGATATTTTATTGAAAACGTTTTCTTTTCTAGATATAATTAGGAAGAATAAAGAAAGGAAATATAAAATGAAATATTTATTTTTAGATGTTGATGGAACATTGATTGATTATAAAGCAAAGTTACCTGCTTCAGCTAAAAAAGCAGTGGAAGAAGCACAAAAGAATGGACATAAGATTATTGTTTGTACAGGATGTAGTCGTTGTGAAATAGAAGCAAGAGATATGGATTTAAATTTTGATGGTGTGATCTATGGAAATGGTTGTTATGTAGAATATAATAATGAAGTGATTTTTCATCAACCATTAACTTTAGAACAATGTACACGTTTTGTAAATTGGTGTAATGAAAGAGATTTAGCGTTCCGTTTAGAATGTAATGATGGAATGTTTTTAAGTGAAGGTTATGAAGAAAAATCATTAATGGCACGCTATAAATATACTTATGGGCAAGGTGTGGATTATACAAATAAACCTGTTCCACCGCTAGCAAGACATATGATTAGTGGAGAAAACTTATTAAGAGATGATGTTAATAAAACTGCATTTGTTTTAAAATCTTATCAAGATTTTTTAGATGCTAAAGAAGAATTTTCGGATATGACGGTTGATACATGGGGTGGTAAAGGTGAACTTGCTTTATATGGAGCAACACGTGCTAAAGGATTTGATAAAGAAAATTCAATTCATCTTTTATTAAAACATTTAAATGTTGATCCTAAAGATGCCATTGCTTTTGGTGATGGTGTGGTCGATATTCCAATGTTCAAAGCTTGTGGCTTTTCTGTAGCGATGGGTAATGGAAATGATGAAGTCAAACAAGCAGCAAGTTATGTAACAGATGATGTAGATCAAGATGGTTTATATAATGCCTTTAAATTTTTAAAACTTATTTAAAAAGAGAAATCACGAGGATTTCTCTTTTTTGATCATTTTTATTCTTTTTCAAAAGTTTGTGCGACTTCCACAAGTAAATCTCTAATATGTAAATGTTGTGGACATATTTGTTCACATAAACCACATTTTAAACATTCACTTGCTTTTGCATTTTTAACTGTATGAACATTGTTATAGTAGTAATCACTATTCCAATCTCCATAAACTTTTTTAGCGTTTAAGCAGGCAAATAAATCTGGAATGGCAATGTTTTTTGGACATTTTTCCATACAGTAACGACAAGCAGTACATGGGATAAAGTTTTTGCTTTTGAAGATTTCTGTGACTTGTTTAACTGCTTCTTGTTCTTTTGAAGATAATGGTTGGAAATCTTTCATGAAACTTAAGTTATCTTCCATTTGTGCCATATCACTCATTCCTGATAAAACCATCATCATTCCATCAAATCCAGCAGCAAAACGTAAAGCATAACTTGCCGGTGACATGTCACCTAAATCTTCATAAATGCGTTTTGCTTCTTCAGGTAAATTAACTAAGTTACCACCTTTAACAGGTTCCATGACAATAATTGGTTTGTTGTGTTTACGACATACTTCATAACAAGCTTTACTTTGTACAGCAGGATCTTCGTAGTCTACATAGTTAAATTGAATTTGAACGACTTCAATATCAGGATTTTCAGTTAAAATCATGTCTAAAACATCTGCTTTATCATGGAATGAAATCCCAAAATGTTTAATTTTTCCTTCTGCTTTTAATTTTCTTGCTTCATCATAAGCATGTAATTTTTTGTATTTAGCATAAATTTCATCACTTTGAGCATGCATTAAATAAAAATCAAAATAGTCAACACCACAAGCTTCTAATTGACTTTCAAACAAAGGTCTAATTTCTTCTTGTTTATTAAAATGATGTGTTGAAAGTTTATCTGTTAAAATATATTGATCTCTTGGATAACGAGAAGTTAAACATGCTTTTAAAGCAATTTCACTTTTTCCTCCTAAATATCCATGAGCTGTATCAAAATAGTTGAATCCTTGTTTTAAAAAATAATCAACCATTTTAGATGTTAAAGTGTAATCAACTTCATCATCTTTCATAGGAAGTCTCATACAACCAAAGCCAAAATTTTTCTTTACTTCATTAAAATATGTATTCATAGCGCCTTTCTCCTTTATAAAAAATTATAAAGAAAATAATTTAGATAAACAATATCTCTTTCTAATCATTTTTATAAGTTTTACTTATGAATAGCCATTGTTTTAAAAGAAATATTAGTATAAAATAATAAGAATTATAAGGAGTAAATAAGATGGAAAACTATATATTTAAACAATTAGATAAACATGATGCAAAAGCAATGTTTCAACTCATTCTTGAAAGAATGGATTGGTTTGAACAAAAAGGGATTCAACAATGGGAAAAAGGTGACTACGATAACATTTATCCGTTAGGATACTATGAAAAAGAAAGTGAGATGGGACATCTCTATGGATTAATTGATCAAGAAACAAATCAACTTGTCTGTGGTGCTGTTTTATTAGAAGAAGATGCACGTTGGAAAGATCAAGCAAATGCTTATTATATTCATAACCTTGCTTCTAATCCTTATCAAAAAGGAACAGGAAAATTATTTTTTTCTTATCTAGAAACTTTTTCAAAAGAAAAAGGAAAAGAATATTTAAGATTAGATTCTTTACGTGGAAATGAAACATTAGAAAAATATTATTCAACGCTTGGCTTTGTAGAAAAAGGAACATGTGTTGAGGGAAATTATCATGGTATTTTAAGGGAACGAAAACTTTAAAAAATATTAAAAATCTTCTTGACTCTAAACTCAACTTTAGGTTTATAGTTGACTTAGAATAGGAGGATTACTTATGAAATCAAAAGTTTATTTTACAAGAACAATAACACCTGAAAAGGTTTTAGAAATGTATGAAGTATTAGGAAAAGAATTAACAGGGAAAATTGCTGTTAAGCTTCATTCAGGAGAAGAAGGAAATCAAAACTTTTTAAAACCTGATTTTTGGAAACCAATTATTGATAAGTTAAATGGAACAGTTGTGGAATGTAATACGGCTTATGAAGGGTCTAGAAATACAACTGAAAAACATTTGATTACAATAAAAAAACATGGATGGTCTCGATATTTTGATGTTGATTTAATGGATGCTGAAGGTCCTGATATGATTTTAGATATTCCTGAAGGAAAAGTGATTCAAAAAAATTATGTTGGGAAAGATATGAAAAACTATGATGGTATGATTGTTTTATCTCATTTTAAAGGACATCCAATGGGTGGTTATGGTGGAGCTTTAAAACAACTTTCAATTGGTTGTGCTTCATCTTATGGAAAAGCGTATATTCATGGTGCTGGAGAACCTGAAAAGATTTGGACAGCTGATCATGATTTATTTTTAGAATCAATGGCAGATGCTGCTAAATCTGTTCATGAATATTTTAAAGGAAACATTGTTTATATCAATGTCATGAAAAATATGTCAGTTGACTGTGATTGTTGTGCAGTAGCAGAAGATCCATGTATGGATGATATTGGTATTTTAATTTCAACGGATCCAATTGCTATCGATCAAGCATGTATTGATTTGGTTTATGCTTCTGATGATAAAGGAAGGGATCACTTAATTGAAAGAATTGAATCTCGTCATGGTATTCATACCATTGAAGCAGCCTCAGCACTTGGATATGGTTCAAGAGAATATGAACTTATTGAAATAGATGATTAATCTTTTTCCATGCTTAAAAGACATAGTGTGATATTTAAAAGAGGTATTTGCCTCAATTATGTAAGAATGATAAAATAATAAAAGGTAAGAAAGAGTACTTACTTGAAGGCTAATTTAAGGAAAATAAATAGGAGGAAAAAGGAAATGAGTCAAAAGAAATTAGGTTTTGGTTTAATGCGTTTACCATCATTAGATCCAAATGATGCTTCAAAAATTGATATTGAACAAACAAAAAAGATGGTTGACACATTTATCGAAAAAGGTTTTACATATTTTGATACAGCATGGATGTATTGTGGATTTGCAAGTGAAAATGCAGCCAAAGAAGCCCTTGTATCACGTTATCCAAGAGATGCTTATACACTTGCAACAAAATTACATTCAGGTTTTATTAAAACAAAAGAAGACCGTGATCGTATTTTTAATGAACAACTTTCAAAAACTGGTGTAGAATATTTTGATTATTATTTATTACATGATATTAATGCACATAGTATTGAAGTTTATAATGAATTAGATTGCTTCAACTGGATTCAAGATAAAAAAGCAAAAGGTTTAGTTAAAACAATTGGTTTTTCTTATCATGATGGTCCTGAATTACTTGATCAAGTCTTAACAGAACATCCAGAATTTGAATTTGTACAATTACAAATCAACTATCTTGATTGGGACAGTGTTGGTGTTCAATCAAGAAAATGTTATGAAGTTGCTACAAAACATCATAAACCAGTTATTGTTATGGAACCTGTAAAAGGTGGAACACTTGCAAAAGTACCAGAAGAAGTTGAAAAAATGTTTAAAGAATATCATCCAGATATGTCAATTCCTTCTTGGGCTATTCGTTTTGCAGCAAGCCAAGAAAACGTTATGATGGTTTTAAGTGGTATGTCTAATATGGAACAATTAGAAGATAACTTAGGTTATATGGAAAATTTTAAACCATTAAATGAAGAAGAATATGCTTTAATTAAAAAAGCAGTTACTGCCATTAATTCAACAATTACTGTCCCATGTACAGGATGTGCTTATTGCGTTGATGGTTGTCCTATGAATATTGCTATTCCAAAATACTTCTCGTTATATAATGCAGATTTACAAGAAGTAGAAGAAAAAGGATGGACACCACAAGGAGAATACTACAACAACTTAACAAAAACATTTGGTAAAGCAAGTGATTGTGTTGAATGTGGTCAATGCGAAGGGGTATGTCCACAACATTTAACAATTATTCAATATTTGAAAGATGTTGCAGGTCATTTTGAAAAATAATAGAATATAGAAAATTACCTCATGGAAATGAAAAAATAAGTATTATTGGTTTGGAAACAAGTTCTTTAGAACAAGCAAGTCAAGAAGAAATGGCTCAAACATTAAATCATGTTTTTGATGCAGGAATCAATTATATTGATTTAGCGGCAGGACATGCACCTATTTTCTAAGCAGTTGGAAAAGCAATTCAAGAAAGAAGATTTAGATGTTGTTATGTTTAGCATCAATCCAGCTTATGATTTGAAGTTTGGTGATTATGCCATTGGTGAATTTGATGAACGTATGGATCTTTATCGTCGTCTTGAAAAAGAAGGCGTAGGTATTTCTGTCATGAAAGCTTTTTGTGGAGGAAAACTTTTAGATGCAGATAAGTCACCATTTCATCAAGCCTTGACAGAAACTCAATGTATGCAGTATGCTTTAGATAAACCGACTGTTTTAACGGTTTTACCAGGAATTAGAAATGATGAAGATTTAACGTATTGTTTGTCACCATTGTGATAAACGATGTCCATTTCATGTTCAACAAAGTAAACGAATGCAAGAAATTACTGATTATTTTCATGAATAAGATATAGAGATACGAAATCGAAAATAAACAAGAAGTTTATTATATATCAGGAGGAAAAATGGAAATTGTTGTTATTGATGGACAAGGTGGCGGAATTGGAAAAAATATTATACAAGTTTTAAAAGAAAAACATCCAGAATATACCATCATTGGTGTTGGAACCAATAGTATGGCAACAACACAGCTAAAAAAGGGTGGTGCTGATATTATTGCAACGGGGGAAAATGCTGTTGTTTATAATGTTAAACATGCCTCTATTGTTGTTGGTCCGATTGGAGTTGCTTTTGCAAATTCAATGTATGGAGAAATTACACCAGCTATGGCAAAAGCTATTGGAGAAAGTGAAGCACGTAAATATTTTATTCCAGTTTCTAAATGCAGTGCTCAAGTCGTGGGCGTTGTATCTAAATCAATATCTGAATATATTGATGACCTTGTTGTTATGATTGAAAAAATAGGAAAATAGAAAGTATCGTATACATGAAGTATCGATTATAGTTGAAACTATAAATGACTTATGTATACGATATTTTTTTGAGTAAAAATATATGACTTTTTTCCAATATTAAATAAAGCCTTTAAGTGAAATTATATAAAGAAGTTAAATAGGGGGATTTATATGAATAAATTAGAATTATTACAAGAAGAATTAAGAAATTATGGAAAAGTAGCAATTGCGTATAGTGGGGGTGTTGATTCCAATTTCTTATTTCATGTTGCTCTTGAAACTTTAGGAAAAGATAATGTTTTACCTGTTTTATGTCGAGGTGCTATGATGTCAAAAGAAGATATTGAAGGAGCACTTGAACAATTAGAAGGATCAAATCATGTGGTTTTATCAGTGAATCCATTAGATGTAGAAGCTTTCCATTTTAATCATAAAGATCGATGCTATCATTGTAAAAGAAGTATTATGTCAAAGGTTATTGCCGTTGCTAATGAACATGATTTTTCTTATGTTTTAGATGGGAAAAACAAGGATGATGAAAAAGTGTATCGCCCTGGTTTAAAAGCATGTGAAGAACTAGGAATTATTTCACCGTTAGCGAACAATAATTTAACAAAACAAGAAATTAGAGATTATTCAAAACAACTTGGAATTACTACTTATAATAAACCATCCAATGCTTGTCTTGCTTCTCGTTTTGATTATAATACAGAACTTACATTAGAAAAATTGAAACTTGTTGAAACAGGTGAAAAATATTTACATGATTTAGGAATGCTTCATGTTCGTTTAAGAGTACATGGAGATGTGGCACGTCTTGAAGTAGAACCACAAGATTTTATGAAAATTATTGAAAATAAAGAATTAATTCAAAATATTAAAAATCTTGGATTTAGATTTGTAACACTTGATTTAGAAGGAATTAGAAGTGGAGGTTATGATATTGAAAACACTAGAAATTCTACAAAAGGTTAAAAATAATGAACTTACAATCGAACAAGCTCAAAAAATGATTGAACAACCTTTGGATTATGCAACGATTGATTATGATCGAAAAAAAAGAACAGGAAATCATGAAGTAATCTATGGTGCTGGTAAAACCAAAGAACAAATTATTGGGATTGTAAAAGATATGTTAGACCATGATATCCATTCTATTTTAATTACACGTGTAGACCAAGAAAAAAGTGAAACCATTTTAAAAAAATTTCCACAAATGATTTATGATTCTTTATCGCGCATTTGTTATATTGATGAAGATCAAAAAGAAATCAATAAAGGAAAAATTGTTGTTGTTTGTGCGGGAACATCAGATTTACCTGTTGCTCGTGAAGCCATGCTTACAGCTCAATTTTTAGGGAATGAAGTTGAACTTGTCAGCGATGTGGGCGTGGCAGGTATTCATCGTTTATTCCATCGTTTAGATACCATTCAAACAGCAAATGTTTTAGTTGTTTGTGCAGGAATGGAAGGGGCTCTTGCCTCTGTTGTTGGAGGACTTGTGGATAAACCAGTTATTGCTGTACCAACATCAATAGGATATGGTGCTAATTTTGAAGGGTTATCTGCACTTCTTGCTATGCTTAATAGCTGTGCTAGTGGAGTCAGTGTTGTTAACATTGATAATGGATTTGGAGCAGGGTTTATGGCCCATACTATTAATTGTTTAGGAGGAAAGAAATAGTGAAAGTATTATATTTTGATTGTAGTAGTGGAATCAGTGGAAATATGACTTTAGGAGCGTTATCTGAATTGATTGATGATCCTGATTATTTAGTCAATGAATTGAAAAAATTAAATGTTGATGGTTACCATATCCATATTTCTAAACAAAAGAAAAATGGGATTACTGGAACTTATGTTGATGTTCATCTAGAACATGAACATAGTCATCATCATGAACACGAACACTTACACCATGAACACGTTCATCACCATCATCATGAACATCGTAATTTGTTCGATGTTAATAAAATTATTGATGAAAGTGAAATTGATGAAAAAGCAAAAGATCTTGCTAAACGTATCTTTTTAAGAGTTGCTAAAGCTGAAAGTAAAGTTCATAATGAAACTTTAGAAAATGTTCATTTTCATGAAGTAGGAGCCATTGACTCTATTGTTGATATTATTGGAACAGCGATTTTATTATGTAAAATCAATCCAGATGTGATTTATAGTAGTGTCGTTAATGATGGCTATGGATTTATTGAATGTGCACACGGAATGATTTCTGTTCCTGTACCAGCAACATCAGAAATCTTTGCAGCAAGTAATGCTATTACACGACAAATTGATGTAGATACAGAACTTGTAACCCCAACAGGTGCTGCAATTATTGCAGAAATTGCGAGTGAATTTACAACAATGCCTGCTATGAATGTTCAAAAAGTAGGTTGGGGAACAGGTACAAAAGATTTAGTAATCCCAAATGTTTTAAAAGTCTCTCTTGGAGAAATTAAAAAAAAAACGAAATTATAGTCATGGAAACCAACATTGATGATTGTAGTGGAGAAATGCTTGGCTTTGTAATGGAACAGCTTTTAGATAAAGGAGCGTTAGATGTTTTCTTTACATCTATTTTTATGAAAAAAAATAGACCAGCGTATCGTTTAACAGTCGTTTGTAATGAAGAAAAGATGGATTTATTACAAAAAGTGATTTTTACACAAACAACCACTATTGGGATTCGTTATCGTAAGGAACAAAGAACCGTTTTAAAAAGACAAATTAAAGAAATTGAAACACCACTTGGAAAACTTCAAGTAAAAGAAGTGGAAATCGATGGTGAAAAGAGATGTTATCCAGAATATGAAAGTGCTAAAAAATTAGCTTTAAAACATCAATGTTCTTTACAAGAAATATATCATCTTGTTAAATAAAGGAGAATTTATGACAAGTCAGTTAAATAGAATTGCAGATTATTGGAATCAACGTTCTTTTGGTTATTCTTTGGATAACCAAGAAGAACTTTTACATGATCAAGAAAAATGGATAGAATTAATAAATCGTTATCTAAAAATAAATAAAGGAATGAAAGTATTAGACTTAGGATGTGGGCCAGGCTTTTTTTCTGTCATGCTTACAAACTTAAAATGTCAAGTTATTGGCATTGATTATAGTGATAAGATGTTAGAAGAGGCTAGAAATAATGCACGAAAGTTTGGGGTAAATGTTAAGTTTCAAAAGATGGATGTTCAAGATTTAGCTTTTCAAGATGAAACTTTTGATTTGATTATCACACGTAATGTGACATGGAATTTAGAAAAGCCGGTACAAGCCTATAAGGAAATGTTTAGAGTTTTAAAAAGACAAGGACATCTTTTAAATATTGATGGGAATCATTATTATCATTATCAAGATCAAGATTATAATAGGGCGGGTCATAGTGATCATCAACATATGGAAGGTATTGATGTTTTTATTATTGATAATATTGCTAAGGAATTAAAATTGTCTTATGTTTTACGTCCACAATATGATTTAGATATTTTAAAAGAAATTGGTTTTCATCAAGTAGAAAGTCAAATCTTATCTAAAGAAAATACCAAGGAAGGAAAAGAATTGATTCGTCAATTCTTGATTCATGCAATTAAGTAATGAAAAGAATTTTATCTTTACTTTCAGTTCTTTTCTTTGTGACACTTATTACTTTTGTGATGACTGATTTAGCACCTAGCGATAGTGCAGAAATGTATTATTTATCTAAAGGAATTACCCCAAGTGTTGAAGCATTAAATGAGACAAGACATGAAATGGGTCTTGATAAAAATGTTGTTGTTCGCTATGTTGATTGGTTGAATGATTTTGTTCATGGTGATTTAGGTTATTCTTATCATTATGGACAAGATGTGAATCAACAAATGTTGTCAAAGTTGCCAAATACTTTGAAGCTGGCGATTATTTCATTTTTTGTTGTTTTAGCTTTTTCAATTCCTTTAGGAATATACAGTGCGACACATCGTCAAAGTTTGTTGAATTCCTTCTTAAAAAATATAACATTTTTAGGTTTATCTCTTCCTAATTTTTGGTTAGCACTGCTTTTAATCCTTATTTTTGCAGTAAAGTTACAATTCTTTCCAGTTATTAGTGGAAGCAGTTTGAAAGGAATTGTTTTACCTGTTTGTTGTTTAAGTTTTCCAATGATTTGTTCTTATACAAGAATGATTCAAAATGCTATTTTAGAACAATTAAATCAAGATTATGTCATTGGATTAAAGGCACGAGGAATGAAACAATCAAAAATTTTATTAAAACATGTATTGCCTCATGTTTTTACAACTCTTTCTTCTTTATTAGGTCTTTCTATTGGACATTTACTTGGTGGAACAGCGATTATTGAAACGATTTTTTCATATCAAGGTTTAGGAAATATGGTGGTTGAAGCTATTCGTTATCGTGATTATCCAATTATTCAAGCTTATGCAATCTATATGGCGTTGATTTATGTTTTTGTTAATCTATTTGTAGATTTTTTTCAACAAGTACTAAATCCAAGATTAAGGAGGCATTTCAATGAAAAGAAAGTTAAAAATTGAGATTGGCCTTGCTGTTTTATTATTAATAATTGCCCTGTTTGGCTCTTTTTTAGCGCCTTATGATCCATTAAAAGTTAATTATGATCTTTCTTTACAACCACCAAGTCTATTACATATTTTTGGTACAGATAAATTAGGAAGAGATGTATTGAGTCGTATTCTTTGTGGAGCGAAAACTTCTTTTGGTTTAACTTTTCTTATGCTTTTTTTAATTGTTTTTATAGGCGTAATTGTTGGTTTGATTGCAGGATTATCCAATGATAAAGTAGAGTCGTTTTTTAATAATATAATCAATGGTTTACTTGCTTTTCCAGATACAATTTTTGCGATTGCAATTGTTGGGATTGTGGGGGCAGGCCTCTTTAATACATTTTTTGCTTTAGCGCTTATTTGGTGGACAAAATATGCAAGATTGACACTTGCACTTGTTAAACAGGAAAAGAAAAAGAGTTATTTAATGATTGCAAAAATGTCAGGTGTTCCAATGGTTCAAAGAATTATTCGTTATTTATTACCTAATATTTTATCACAAATACTCGTGACAGCTTTTTTAGATATTGGAAATATGATGATTTCACTTGCCGGTTTAAGCTTTTTAGGACTTGCAAGTCAACCACCACAACCCGAATGGGGTGCCATGCTTTATGAAAGTAAACAGTTTATGCAAGTTGCTCCTTGGATGATGTTTTTTCCAGGACTTGTTTTATTTATTTGTGTATTAATTTTTAATTTATTATCAGAAGATATAAGGGATTATTTAGATCCTAAACATTATGAGGTGGAAATGTGAAAAAAATAAAAATATTACTTTGTTTGTTTATTTTAACAACTTTATGTGGTTGTTCTCATTCAAGTGAAAAAGAATCTAGTAAAACTCTAAATGCAGCTATGTTTTGGATTTCTACATCGTTAGATCCAACAAATAATTATGATGGATGGGTTTTAAGTCGTATTGGTGTAGGAGAAACACTTTTAAAACTTAATGAAAAATATGAAGTTGAACCAAGCCTAGCAAAATCTTATGAACAAATCGATGATACAACTTGGAAGTTGACTTTAAAAGATTCTATTACTTTTTCTAATGGAAAAAAGGTAACGGGAGAAAATGTAAAAGCATGTTTAGAAAGAGCTTTTGAAAAAAATACAAGAGCGATTGATTATTTTGATTTAAACCATGTTGAAGCTGATGGACAGGATGTTTATCTCTATTTAAATAAATCAAGTGGGGCTATTTTAAACAATCTTTGCGAACCGCTTTTTACTATTTATGATGCAAGTCAAAGTGATGAAGATATAGCCAATCATCCACTTTGTACAGGACCTTTTGTGGTAGATGATTTTGTTTCTGAAAAGACAATTGAAACAAGTAAAAATAAAAAATATTATGATGGTAAAGCAAAACTTGATTATGTTCATTTTAGTCAAGTAGCAGATTCTGATGCACGTGTTTTAGCTTTACAATCAGGAGAAGTTGATCTTGCTAATACGATAGATTATTCAAGTTTAAAATTATTTAGAAATAATAAAAATTATCATGTTTTAGAAGTTTTAGGCCCACGTACAAATGTGATTTATATGAATAATGAAACAACTTTTTTAAGTGATCTTACAATTAGAAAAGCTTTATCATATAGTGTGGATCGTAAAAGTATTGTTAAATTGATTGGTGGAAAAGAAGCAACTGGTCTTTATTCAAGTGTATTACCTTATGGAAAGGTTTCAAATAGCTATAGTTATGACTTAAAAAAAGCAAATGATATTTTAGATGAAGCGGGCTATGTTGATACAAACAATGATGGAATTAGAGAAAAAGATGGACAAGAAATTATTTTGAATTATTATGAAAGTGCAGATCACGGTTCAGCAGATGCTAATATTATTGCACAATCTATGCAAAGCGAAGCTAAAAAAATTGGTATTAAAATCAAACTTAATCAAGTTGAAAATGTAAATGATATTAAGGCGGCAGGAACTTTTGATTTATGTTCTGCTAATGATTCAAGTGCGCCTACAGGTGATCCAGAAACCTTTATTCAACAACGTTATTTATCAACAGGTTCAAGTAATACAGGACGTTATAAAAATCCAAATCTTGATAATTTGATCCAACAATTTTCAACAACCTATGATTTAAAACAAAGACAACAACTTGCCATTCAAGCAAGTGAAATGATTTTAGATGATGCGGCTAATATTTATGTTTCTTACGTTCCTTTAAATACTGTAACTTCTTCTAAAGTCAAAGGTGCCATTTGTCATCCTGTTGATTATTATATGATTACAAAGGATATTGATCTTAAATGAGTCTTTTAAAATATCAAAATTTATCTTTAAGTTATAATGATCAAGAAATATTACATCATATTGATCTTATCATTCCTAAAAATCAAATAACTGTAATTGTTGGACAAAGTGGAAGTGGTAAGTCGACTTTACTTAAGGCGACAATGGGTTTGTTGAGTGATGATGCTAAAATTACAGATGGTAAAATCTTATTTGAAGAAAATGATTTATTAAAAGAAGATTTAAATCAATATAGGGGAAGAAAAATAGGGATGATTTTTCAAAATCCTTTAACCTATTTTGATGATTATCAAAATATCGAACAACATTTCTATGAAAGTTTATATACGCATTTTAAATACTCTAAAAAGCAAGCACATGAAATAGCAGTTAACTATTTAAGACAAATGGGCTTGGATGAAATAATTTTAAAAAAGTATCCTTTTGAATTATCAGGTGGAATGGCTCAAAGAGTAATGATTGCGTTAGTTTTATGTTTACAACCTCCTCTTGTTTTAGCAGATGAACCTACAAGCAGTTTAGATGTTGTTATTCAAAAACAAATTCTTGATTATCTTTTAAAACTAAAAGAACAAACAACCTTTGTGTTTGTAACACATAATATTCAAGTAGCACGATATATTGCAGATTATATTGTAGTCATTAAAGAGGGTATAATTGTTGAAAAAGGAAGTGCGAAAAGAGTTTTTAATGAACCAAAGCATCCTTATACAAAATCTCTTATTTTGAAAGGAAATGTATAATGAGTTTATTTGAAGTTAAAAATTTGACAAAAGAATATGATAAGGTTGTATTAGATCATTTAGATTTTACAGTCAACGAAGGAGAGATTGTTGGAATTATTGGTGTGAGTGGATGTGGTAAAAGTACTTTATCAAGACTCATTGCTGGTATTGAAAAACCATCAGCAGGTGATTTTTTGTATCAAGGAAAAATATTTGATTTTAAAAAGAATAGAAAAGATGTACAGCTTATACTTCAAAATTCTATTGAAAGTTTTTCACCAAGAATGAAAATTAAACAATTTTTATATGAACCATATCATTATTTTTATCATGTAAATAAAGAAAAAGCTTGGAATGATATTGAAAAAATATTAAAGCAAGTAGGTATGGATAAAAGTTGTTTAAAAAAATATCCTCATGAATTAAGTGGTGGTCAATTACAAAGAATTGCTATTGCACGTGCCTTGATTATTCAGCCAAAGTTATTAATTTGTGATGAAATTACGAGTAGTTTAGATCAAGTTATACAAAGAGAAATTATTGAATTATTGAAACAATTTGTTGATAAGTATCATACAGCGATTCTTTTCATTAGCCACGATCTTTCGTTAGTTCATAAATTTTGTGATCAAATTCTTGTTTTAAATGATGGAAGAATTCTTGAAAAAGGAACTATTCAACAATTATATAAAAGTAAAAATGAGGTTGTACAAGATTTATTGAGTGCAGCATATTTAAATGGTTAAGGATACAGAGTATCCTTTTTCTTTACTTTAATAATGAATTATTTTATACTTATAACAAGAGTTATATATAACATATGTTATATAAAGGAGAAATTTATGCCAGCTAGAAGAAAAATTCAAAAAGAAGATATTATACAAGAAAGTGTTACAATTGTTTCTCAAGAGGGAATAAATGCTTTAAATGCTAGAAAGATTGCTAAAAAGCTAGGCTGTTCAACACAACCACTTTTTTATATTTATGAAAATATGGATGATTTAAAAAAAGATGTGATGAATGAAATTGTAAAGATTTTTGATATAGAAGTTTTAAAAAGTGAAACGGGGCAATTAGAATACAAAGATATTGGAATCAATTATATTCGTTTTGCTAAAGAAGAACCTGAATTATTTAAAATTATGTTTAATCGTCAAATAAATGAAGGTGCGTTTGATTTTATTGATTTAACAGGATCAGCAAAGACAATCCTTGAAACAATTTCAAAACAAACGGGTATGTCAAATGAAGATGCCAAGCAATTCCATTTAAGAATGTGGTTATATGTCAATGGGATTGCTAGTTTAGTAGCAAATCAAACTGTTGAATTTAATGATGAAGAAATTGCAGAATTGTTAAAAGATCAATATATTTCAATGCTTCTTTATGAAGTAAAAAAGGGAAATGTAAAACAAGATGTTTTGATGAGACTTGCTAAAAATAACGGGGAAGGAAAAGAATAATGGAAAAAGTAATAGAAGTTTCACATCTTACAAAAGAATATAAAAATTTAAAAGCTATTGATGATTTGTCTTTTAATGTTTATCAAGGAGAAATTCTAGGATTATTAGGGCCTAATGGTTGTGGAAAAAGTACGACTATTAATTCTATTTTATCATTACTTAAATATCAAAAGGGATCGATCAAGGTCTTTGGTAAAGAAATGAAACCTGATACTTATGATTTAAAAGCAAAGATAGGCGTTATTTTTCAAGAAGTAGCTGTCTTTGATGAATTGAATGTTTATGATAATATTAATTATTTTTGTGGTTTATATATCCAAGATAAAAAACAAAGAAAACAATATGTTGAAGACGCAATTAACTTAGTAGGATTAAATGATTTTAAAAAGTTCTTACCTAAACAACTTTCCGGAGGGTTACTTCGTAGATTAAACATTGCATGTGGGATTGCACATAAACCTAAACTTATTTTCTTAGATGAGCCAACTGTTGCTGTTGATCCACAGAGTCGTAATCATATTTTAGATGGTATAAAAAAATTAAGGGATCAAGGAGCAACGATTGTTTATACAACACATTATATGGAAGAAGTAGAAATCCTTTGTGATCGTATTATTATTTTAGATAAAGGAAAAATTATCGCTCAAGGAACGAGCAATGAATTGAAAAAAGAAGCGAATATTGAAGAAAAAATTGAACGTGTAGGTCCAACTCTTAATGATGTTTTCCTAAAATTAACAGGAAAGGAATTGAGGGATTAATGTTTATTCATAATCTAAAGTATACAGTTAAAATACTTTTTAAAAATAAAGTTCTTATTTTTTGGATGTTTGCTTTTCCTATTATTTTAGGTATTTTCTTTCATATGGCTTTTGAAAATATTGAAAAAGATGAAGCGTTAAAAGTTTTTGATATTGCAATTATTGATAATAAAGAATATAAAAATCAAACACTTTATCAAGAAACTTTTAAAGAGCTTTCTAATAAAAAAAGTAAAAATCAATTATTTAATATTCATTATGTAAATAAAAAAGAAGCGAATCGGCTTTTAGAAGATAATAAAATAGAAGGATATATTCTTTTTAATAAACAAGAACCACAAATAGTCATTAAAGAAAATGGGATGGAACAAACAATCTTACAATTTGTCATGGATGAAATTAAACAAAATAAAATGATGATTGAAGATTTGACAAAAAAACAAGTTGAAGATGAAATCAAACAAGGAAATTATAATTTTGATGTCCAACAAATCGTACAAGATATCTTTCAAAAGCTTAACATACAAGAAGTATCTTTAAAAGACACGTCGAGTAGTCATTTAAGTTATATGCAAATTGAATATTATACCTTGATTGCCATGTCTTGTATGTATGGAGGTATGTTAGGTTTAACAGCAATCAATAATCAATTAGCGAATATGTCAGCAAAAGGAAAAAGAGTTTCTGTTTCACCAAATAAAAAAGGAATACTTGTTTTATCATCAGCGTTAGGTTCTTATATTGTTAGTCTTGTTGGTTTAACGATTCTTTTGATCTTTTTAAAATTTATTTTACATGTTGAATTTGGTAATCAATGGTTTTATATAATCATTCTTTCTTTAGTTGGTAATTTAGCGGGTATTTCGATGGGAATTTTTATTGCCTCTGTCTTTAGAGTTTCTGAACAAGCAAAAACAGGAATCAATATTGCGATTTCTATGTTTTTTTCAGTTCTTTCAGGAATGATGGGAGTGACTTTAAAATATATTATTGATAAAAATATGCCTATTGTTAATCTTATCAATCCTAATAATTTAATTACGGATGGTTTTTATGCTTTATATTATTACAATACATTTGACCGTTATGTAAGAGACATTTGTTTTCTAGGTATATTTATATTTGTATGTTTATTGATTTCTTTTATAGCACTAAGGAGGGAACAGTATGATTATCTTTAAGACTGTTTTTAAAATCTTAAATAAATTAAAGGGAAACTTAATTCTTTATACTGTTATCTTACTTGCTATTACATTGTTTAATACAACTTCAGGTAATATGAATCATTATGAGGCAACCAAGCCAGATATTCTAATTGTAAATAAAGATCGAAATAATGAAATAACAAAAGGCTTTGTTTCTTATTTAAAAGAACATGCAACATTAAAAGATATTGACATCAATGATCAAGAAAAAGTAGATGATGCCTTATTCTATCGAGATATAAGTTATGTGGTTTATATTCCTGAAAACTTTGGTAAAGATCTTATAAATGATAAAAATCCAACGATTGAATATAAATCAAATGGTAATGAAAATGCCTCATTTACACAAATGTTGATAGAAAAATATATAAAAACAGTAAAGCTTTATAAAGAACACTATCAAGGTAAAGCTTTAAATCAAAAAGTTAAACATGTTGTCAACCAAAAAACAAAAGTCAAACTCAACACATCCTTAGATAGTTCTAAATTGAACCAAGTGAATGTTTATTTTAATTTCTTGAATTATGCCTTACTTGCTGGAGGAGTCTATTGTATGACAAATATTCTAGCAAGTCTTAACCAAGATAGTGTACGAAAAAGAACAATGATGAGTAGTTTTTCGTATCGTAAATATAACTGGATTGTTTTTGCTTCTTTAAGTCTTGCAGCCTTTATTGTATGGTTAGCTTATATGGTAATAAGTTTCATTTTATTTAAAGATACAATGGTAAGTGGCAACGGAGTGGCTTATATTTTGAATTCATTTATATTTGCAATTTGTAGTTTGTCTATTGGATTTTTAATTGGAACTATCACTCATAACAAACAAGCTATTGGTGGTATTGTTAATGTTGTTGCATTAGGAACATCATTTCTTTGTGGATGTTTTGTTCCAGCATCGTTTATGCCAGATTATGTTTTAAAAATGGCACATATTTTACCAACGTATTATTTTGTACAAAATAACGAAATCATTAAAACATTAGAATATTTTAAATTAGAAACATTACAACCATTAATGATCAATGGAACTGTTATTCTAGGATTTACATTAGGTTTTATTATACTTACATTATTAATTAGTAAAAGAAAACAGAGTATAGGGTGAGCGTATGAAAGAATTTTTATTAGCAGCATTACCATTTATTATATGTGGAATTGCAGTTATTGTTATTTTGAAGAATACAAAGAAACAAACATCAAAAGATAATTATTTAGTTGAAGGAATGTGTTTAGGGTTAGCTTTTGGTTCAATGATAGGAGCTATGTTTCCAAGTCAGTTAGGATTATATTTAAGTTTAGGAATGTTGATTGGGGAAGCAATAGGTTCATATTTTAAAAAGGATAAGTAATAATGATGGAAAAGAATGAATGTTTATAAAATTCATACAACACATTTAGGAAAATCAAGAATAAAAAGGAACTTAGAGATTGAAGAAGATGTTGTAGAATTTTGTAAGAGTAAGGTTTTAGATAAAAAGAGTTTGATATATCGTAAAGGAAAAAACTGGTATATTGAAAATGGTGCTATAAAAATAACAATTAATGCCACAAGCTGCACATAAAATGGTTTAAAAATGTAAAGCTGTTTTCATAAAGATATTAATGATTCAATAAAATACATTTTTTCTATATTTACTAAATACATTTTATAGAATTATAAAAAAGGAGATTATAAAATGAGCAAGTATGATCCTTTATGGAAATATATTAGACAAAAGAATTGTGATTCATTGCTTTTATCATTTAATTTAATTTATGATATCTTAGGTTTTGAGATTGATCACTCTTTTTTAACATATAAAAAAGAATTAAAGGATGATGGGTATTATGTTAAAAAAATTTCTATGAAAAATAAAACAATTCTAGTGGAAAGGAATCAAGAAAATGAGATATAAAATATCAAAATATATATTAACTTTTTTATGTTTATTTATTGGTATAGGGGCTATTTATGGGAGTATTTGTATGTTACTTGATCCAACAGGTAAACTTCTACAAATGGATTCAATGTTACCTTATTTTCAAGTATTACCATTAAGTAAATATTTATTCCAAGATTATACTTTTTCGGGAATTGCTTTATTGATTGTTAATGGGATAACAAATTTCATAGCAGTTTATTTTCTTGTTAAAAATGAAGAACGTGGTATAAAATTAGGAATGATTTTTGGTATAACTTTAATGCTTTGGATTTGTATTCAATTTGTCATTTTTCCTTTTAACTTTCTTTCAACAATCTTTTTTATTTTCGGATTATTACAATTGATTATGGGATATGCAACCTATGTTTTTTATCAACAAATTCATTTTGAGTTTAGTGAAAATGATTATCCTGATATTGATAAAGATTCAAATTGTTTAGTTGTTTATTTTTCAAGAATGGGTTACACAAAAAAGATAGCATATCAAAAAGCAAGTGAATTAAAAGCCGATATTGTTGAAATAAAAACAAAAGAAAGAACAGCAAATACAGTTGGCTTTTGGTGGTGTGGTAGATTTGGAATGCATCATTGGCCAATGCCTATTGATTCACTTAATAAAAATATAAAAGAATATTCAAAAATTATTATTGTTTCACCAATATGGGTCTTTTCAATAGCTGCTCCTATTCGAGAATTTTGTATACGTTATCAAGATGATATAAAATGTGTAGAATACATTTTAACACATCACATGAAAAGTGATTTTATAAATGTAGCAAATGAAATGGATCAACTTTTAAATATCAAAAGAAAAAAATTAACTTCTATTTGTATACGTTTAGGAAAAGTAAAAAGTAAACATTTATTTGAATAAAATATTGATGATCTCTTAGTTTATTTAATTAAGAGATTTTTATTTTCACAAGTTATGCACATTATGCACATTTTATTCACATTATGCACATTTTATTCACCTTAAAATTAAAATATAAAATTTTGTTATAACTCTTGACCTAAAGTTAACTTTAGGTATTAGACTGGTGGTTGTAATAAGGGGGATATAGAAATGTATAATAAAAATTTAAAATTAAATAATGGTGTTGAAGTACCACAATTAGGACTTGGAACATGGTTTATTGATGATAAACAAGTTGCAGCAACAATTAAAGAAGCAGCAAAGTTAGGTTATCGTCATTTTGATACAGCTCAAGCTTATGGCAATGAAAAAGGCGTGGGAGAAGGGATTCGTACATGTGGTGTAGCAAGAGAAGATTTATTTGTGGTAAGCAAGGTTGCTGCCGAACATAAAACTTATCAAGCAGCCAAAGAAAGTATTGATCAAACACTTGAAACAATGGGACTTGATTATTTAGATATGATGATTATTCATAGTCCTCAACCTTGGGATAAGGTCAATCAAAGTGATGATCGTTATGTAGAAGGAAATAGAGCCGCTTGGAAAGCTTTAGAAGATGCATATAAAGAAGGGAAATTAAAAGCAATTGGTGTTTCTAATTTTAAAAAAGAAGATATTGAAAGTTTATTAGAAGTTTGTGAAATTAAACCAATGGTGAATCAAATTTTACTTCATATTAGTAATACACCTTTAGATTTAATAAATTATTGTAATGAGCAAGGTATTGTTGTAGAAGCTTATTCTCCAATTGGACATGGTGAAATTTTAAATCAACCATCTATTAAAGAAATGGCTGATAAATATCATGTTTCAGTTGCTCAATTATGTATTCGTTATACTTTACAAGTAGGAGCTATTTCTTTACCTAAAACGGCAAATCCAGAACATTTAAAAACAAATAGTGATGTTGATTTTGTAATTAATGATAAAGATATGGAAACTTTAAAACATTTTAAACAAATTGAAAACTATGGTAAAAGTAGTGGCTTCCCTGTATATGGAGGAAAATTATAAAATGAAGAAACCTTATATTATTTGCCATATGATGACATCGGTAGATGGACGTATTGATTGTGCCATGACAGAACAACTTCCAGGGGTTGAGGATTATTATCGAACATTAGATGAATTAGATGTTTTTACTACAGTAAGTGGTCGTGTGACGGCTGAATTAGAAATGGCAGAAGGTATTTTTAAAGAAAAAGAGTTTGAAGAATATGGTAAAACTGGATATTCAAAGAAATGTGATGCAAGAGGATATGAAATTATTTTAGATACAAAAGGAAAACTTTTATGGCATCAAGTAGAAAATATGGATAAACCATATTTAATTGTTACAAGTGAAAAAGTAACTAGAGAATATCTTGCTTATTTGGATCAACAAAATATTTCTTGGATTGCATGTGGAAAAAAAAAATAGATTTGAAAAAAGTATGTGATATTTTATATCAAGAATTTCATATAGAACGTATGGGTATTGTAGGTGGACCAGCTATCAACACATCTTTTTTAGATGGAGGATTACTTGATGAAATTAGTATATTGGTTGGGGCAGGAATTGATGGTAGAAAAGAATTTTCATCAGTTTTTGATGGTTTAGAAAATAATCATCCACTTATTCATCTTAAATTGTTAGATGTAAAAAGATTTAAAAGTGATGCCATTTGGCTTCGTTATAAAGTTTAAATAAAAAAGCTGTTACGAAATTGATTTGTTTTATTTCGTTCAGCCTTTTTTATTTTAATTCATATAAGATCCTCCATTTACATCAATACCTTGACCAGTAATATATTTAGATGCATCACTTGCTAAAAAGGCAATGACATCAGCTACATCATCTGTTTCACCTAAACGACCAAGAGGAATACCAGCTGCACTATAATCTGTGTTAGCTGTCATATTAGTATTGATAACGCTAGGACAAATGGCATTGACATTTATATTATAACTTCCTAAAACTTTAGCATAGCTTTTTGTAGCTGATAAAAGACCACCTTTACTAGCTGCATAACTTACAGAAGAAGCAATTCCACCAATTCTTGCGGCTACTGATGAAATATTAATGATTTTTCCATATTTTTGTTTTTTCATTATTTTAATAGCTTCTCTTACGCATAAATGGGCTCCTCTTAAATTGATATTCATACACCAATCCCATTTATCAGCGTCTAAATCTTCAATAGGGGTTGTTGGACAAACGCCAGCACCATTAATTAAAATATGAACAGTTGGCATTTTTTCTAAAGCAAATTCAAATAAATGTTCAATATCTTGAGGAATAGAGACATCAACTTTACAAGGATAACAATGACATCCAGTTTCTTCTTCTAATTTTTGTGCACTTATAGTTGCTTGTTCAATATTTAAATCTGCTAAAACAACACCAGACAATCCTTTTTTTAGCAAGTGTTTTAGCTGCTTCATAACTAATTCCACCGGCCCCTCCAGTAACAACAGCATATTTTCCTTCAAATTCTTTATCCATAAATATTTCCTCCTTACCTATATTATAAAAATAAACAATAAACAAATCTAATAGATATTAAGAAAGAAATTTATAGATATATTTTATAGAAATTAGGTATTTTTATTTAAGATGTTTTATTGTGTATTTGAAGATAATTAGTATATAATAGTTATCAAAAAAGGAAGTGTCAAAATGGAACAAGAAAATATATACGCTAAAAGAATAAATCAAGTACAAATGTCATCTATTCGTGTTGTTATGGAAAAGGTTGAAAAATTAAAAAGTCAAGGGAAAAGTGTTGTATCTTTATGTGCAGGAGAACCTGATTTTAATACACCAGAGGGAATTAAGAAAGCAACGATAGAAGCTTTAAATAATAATCAAACGCATTATAGTTCTAATAGGGGGTATCTTGGATTAAGACAAAAAGTTGCTCAATTATTAAAGGAACAGACAACAGTTGATTATGATAGTGATCAAGAAATTATTATGACATGTGGTTGTAGTGAAGCCATCAATAATGCATGTCTTTCTTTTATTGATCCAGGAGATGAGGTTATTATTTTTACACCAGCATTCGTTTCTTATCAAAATACAGTTTTATTATGTGAGGGGATTCCTGTAGAAATCTCATTAAAAGCAAGTAATGGATTTCAAATTGATATTGATGAATTGAAATCAAAAATTACAAGTAGAACAAAAATGATGATTATTAATAATCCTAGTAACCCAACAGGAGCTGTTTATCAAAAAGAAACATTAGAAAAGGTATGTCAAATAGCTCGAGAAAATAATGTTTTGATATTAGCTGATGAAATCTATAATCAATTAGATTATGAAAATCAATATGTCTCTATTGCTTCATTTAAGGATATGAAAGATTATACAATTATTGTTAATGGTTTTTCAAAAGCATATGCAATGACTGGTTGGAGAATGGGATATATTGCAGCAAGTAAAGAACATATTGATCATATTTTAAAAGTACATCAATATACAACAACTTCACAAATGACATTTGCTCAAATAGGAATGGCTAAAGCAATTGATCAAGAAGATGTGAAAAATGAAGTTCAAAATATGATTCAAACATTCCATGAAAGAAGAACATTTATTATGGAACAATTAGATCAATGTCAAATGCTTTCTTATGTTAAGCCTCATGGAGCGTTCTACATTATGGTAGATGTTTCTAAAACTGGTCTAAATGGTCAAGAATTTGCAAATAAGTTATTAGAATATGGGGTAGCTGTTGTTCCGGCAAATGGATTTGGAAAAGATTTAAATAATTTTGTTAGAATTTCATTTGCTTCATCTAAAGAAAATATTGAAGAAGCTTTTGTAAGAATTAGAAAATTATTATTAGATTTAAATAAAGGATTATAGATGAAATACTCTATAATCTTTTTTATTGTTGATTTTTAAATTCTAATGGGGATAAATTATATTTTTTTTTGAATGCTTTTGAAAAATAATTAGGATCTTCAAATCCACATTGATAAGCTATTTCTTTTATATGCATGTGACTATTTATGAGAAGTTCAGAGGCTTTTTCTAATCTATAATTTAATAAAAATTGATGAATTGTTGTATGATATTTTGATTTGAAATGCTTAAGTAAAGTTCCTCGACTACAAAAAAAGTAATGACATAGTTCTTCAATTGTAATTTGTTTTTGATAATTGGAAATAATATAGTGTTTAACTTCTTGACCAAGATTGTCATGTTTGGCCTGTATACGATTTGTAAGAGAAATATATTTTGCACAGATATCACAAATTTGAGCAAAGGCATAAATTTGGTCTTCATTTAAAATAGTAATTTTCGTGACAAGTTGTTTTAAAAAAGATTGGTCCTCAAAATAATTTTTTGAGTTTTTAATGATTTTTGAATAGTTTTGATAAGTCCCGATAACAGCTTGTCCCATCATCAAATATCCCGTTAAGCTACCATAAGAGTATAAAGGCATAATAGCTTCATTTAAACCAAAATGACATTTATAAATATAAAGTTCTCCTGTTTTTTTTACGTGTTCCATTGCTTTATAATCACAATCTAAACAATGTTGCAAAGCTTTTTGGTTTTTTTCTAATTCATTACAAAATTTTGATTTTTTGTGAGGATATGAAGCTAATAGATTTTGATTTAAGTCAAAAATAGACATATTAAGCCCAGAAATCAAATATAAATCTTTTAACATATTTTCTAATTCATTCATAAATAGTTAGCTCCTTTTTAAATAAATTTATTTAATATAATTTTACTTAATTAACCATCTGACACATCTTTTGATTTAACTCCGTTATTCTCAC
>NZ_JBKYAR010000013.1:0-72006 GCF_047023275.1 Faecalibacillus sp.
ATCATAAGGATAAGTTCGAATACTCACGGTTGAAATTTTAACACCATTGATACCTAAAATATTCTTATTGATTAGATCATTTTTAGTTGCTTCAGAAACCGTTTTAATAGGTACAAAAGAATCATCATTGATCCAAGAAGCACTCATTTTCTTTTGAATGGTTTCAACATCTGTTTCTAAATACTGTGCAATTTGTCCATAGTCATTTTCACCATTTAATTTTCCTTTTACAATTCCAACAGAATAACCTTTTCCATCTTCAGCGAGTACTTTTCCATTTCTATCTAAAATACGTCCTCTTTTTTCAGGATTATATGTTGTTATTTTTATTTTACAACCATCAGTGTAACCATCCATGATCAGTTCTTTATTAAACTGAATTTGTTCATCTTTGACACCCACCTTGTTTCGATAAGTAATTCTTCCTGCAAGAGTATCAATATAGATTAAATATTCAATGACATTATCTTGTTCATCTAAAATTTTTATTTGAATATTTTTGGCATCTATTCCTTCATAAAATTCTTTATATTTTTCAACAAAATACTTCTGTGTAGGTGTATAAACTGTTTTTTGATTCAACATTTGATACATTTGTTTATAATCTTTCTTTTTTAAAAGTTCAAAATACTCTGTAACAACTTGTTCATCACTTTTTCCCTGATTAAATATAAAAAACACAGAAACAATTATTAAAACACATGCACTTATTCCTATGATCCATTTCTTTTTATCTCTCATTTCTACTGTCCTCCTACAGAATATGCGTAATCTTGATTTGTCGAAACATCTTTTTCAATCACAGGATCACATTTTACAAGACCGATATCTCCTGGTACGCGATAACCAATAAAGGCTACTAAATAACAATCTTTTCCCTTTTTTATACGATAATGATATGTAATATCCATTGTTTCCGTTTCACCTAAATAAGTAATTGTAGATGTATAAGTCATTTCAGCATAGAAATCATTAATATCTCCCGCTAAAACTTTGATTTGTTTAATTTGTCCAGTTTCTTGTGCTCCATCTTGTTTAAATAATTTTAAAGAATGAAAATAAGCATCTCTTGTGACAACATAAAAATCATTAGAAGTAGATGGAACTTTAAAAAGAGATTCACTATCATCAAAATCAGGCAATGTTGAATCTTTTTTCAAATAGGCATCCATCTTATTGACAAGCTCTTTAGCTTGTTTTCGATCGTCCTTATCAATTTCTTCTTGTTCTTTTTTATCTTCTTTATAAGTCCCACAATAAAGTGTCACACTTGCATCTTTTTGAATATTATAAATTTGAATTGTACCATTTTTATCTAAAAGATTATCTTCATTTAAAATACAGTTTTCATCTAAAGCAATAATATATTGAGCTTCTTCATCCTTAGATAAAGTTAAAGCAATCGTCCCATTTTGTTTTGTTTCATCCGCGTCAAAATATTGGATTTTATTCTTTATTTTTAAAGTTAATTGTCCAGTACTTTCTTTAAGATATGTTTTTGTTTCACCATTATTTTTATTAAACCATTCCCCTTGTAATGTAGGAAAAATATTAAAATAAGAGATTCCATCACCACGGTCACCAAAAGTAGAGACATTCACTTTTCTTTGATTCTCTTCATTACTATAAGTAAAAACATAACAATCATTTGTGAGCCATTTCCCATGATAACCATTTATTTCTGTAGCAACTGTATCACTTTTTCTAGCAAAACATAAATAGGTATAATGATAAATATCTAAGCGATGGTCATTATCATCATATTTTAAAACAGCTCTATTTTTTAAATTCGGTGAGAAAGATGTCACTTCTTCTATCTTTTGAAAAGAATGAAGTCCAAGAATAGAAATAATAACAAACCCTAAACAACCTATTAAAACATATTGAATTTTTATCTCCTTTTTCTTGATTAAACAATAATTAATAATAAGACAACATAAAACAATGAGATTAAATATGATTTGATTCATCGAATGAATATATTCAAATCCATATCTTTTTAAAACTATAAAATAGCCAAGTTGTAAAATCAACAATGAACAACCTAAAACACTTGTAAATAAAGAAATTAAAAATGAACTCTTTAAAATTATTGTTTCTTTTACTTCATTTTCTAATTGATCTAAATCATTGATATCAATGAATAAAATCTTTCGATCTTTCTTTAAAAGTATGAAATCTTTATAATTGATTCTTTGAAATTGTAGAAAACTATAAAAGATTGATTCCCCATTTTCTTGATAGGTCATTCCATTATCCTTTAATGAATAAAAGACTTCATGTTCTTTAAAAAAACTTGTTTTAAAAAAGATTTGTATAAAAGGAAATAATATGAGAATTATTCCTAAAACAATCAAACTTTTACCAAGAATATCAACATAATGATGAATATATTGTTGAAGCGGTAAAAAAGCAAATCCCCCTAAAATAAACATAAGTCCTATCAAATTGAATAACCAATAAACTTTACTTTCAAAATAATGATTCTTTAAATATTGTCTATAATATTTCTTTTTTATTAAAAAAGATTTCTCATATGAAGTACTTTGAACTTCATTTTCTTTTCCTTTTAATAAATCATCTACACTTATATCAAGAACACTTGCGAGATCAACAAGAACTGAAATATCAGGTAACCCTGCCCCTGTTTCCCATTTAGAAATCGTCTTATTAGAAACAGATAATCTTTCTGCCAATTCTCCTTGGGTCATCCCTTTTTCTTTTCTTCTCTTTGCGATTAGTTTTCCAATTTTTTTACTATCCATATAAACAACTCCTTACATCTATCATACTAAAAACTTTCTTTAAAAGATACAACATTCCATCTAGAGAATATGTCTACGAAGCGTGGAATCCTTTGATATTACGTACTTTTTATAAAAAAATGGATCAAGAAAAGAATTTTATATCTTTTCATCTATCCATCCATTTTTAAAGACTTTCTTTTATCTTTTATATAAATTTTAGCATGTGCTACACATCATATAAAACTGTGAAAGTTATTTATTATCATAGTCTCCTTGAAGAATTATTATAAATTATACATGTGTAAATCTTGTGAAAAACGAACTATAAAGACTAATTATTTTTAATGTAATCTAAAAAATACTACAAGATATTAAAAGCTCGTATAAAACGAGCTTTATAAGACTATCTTTTATTTTCCCATTTAATACTTACATCTTTACCATGATGAGCAAGTCCTATATAAATGACTTTACCTTTTAATCCATAATCATATTTATTCTCTTTGATTTGTTGAATTGCTTTATTTGACAGGTCATCTAATGCTTTTTCAAGTTCTTTTTTATCTTCTCTTAGATATTTGAATTCTAAAACAAATGATGTTCTCTTTTCATCTTTTGCTTTTAAGATTAGATCATCTCTGCCTTTTCCTACTTCTCTATTAGAAATAATTTCATAATCTTTATCTAAACATAGACACATTCCTAGCATCATCATATGATAACTGTTTTCTTTTTCTAAATCATGATAACTTGGTATCATTAAAATATCTTTATACTCTTTTATAAACTTATCAGCTTGTTCATATCTTAAATAACGCATTAAGCGATTAAGTTGTCCATCTTCTAAAGAAAGATAATAGTCTGTAATATTCTTAAATTCTTTTTTTACTTCTTCATTTGGTATTCTAATTCGATAATAACTATCCATTAAATCAATGACTTGATCAACTGTAAGATAACCAGCATTGACAAATAATCCCCATAGTGTTGGTGTACTTTCGACTTCATAAAAACTTGTTTGTAAATTCACTTCTGTATCTAAATATCCATTTTCAATTAATTCCTTATATTGTTCCTTAAAATCACGAGATGATTTCTTAATACCATCTTTAATCATCGTATTGGCACTGGTATTGACCCAGTAAGATGTCAATTCTTTTGTATCAACATAATTTAATAATGACCATGGATTATAGATATCTCGATTGCTTATGTGATAGCCATCGTACATCTCTTTGACTTCATCATTTAACTGTAATCCATAGTATTCTAGTAATTTTTTTGTTTCATCACTGTCAAAACCAAAATAAGCAGCATAACGTTGATCAGTTACATCACAAACAACAAGATTATTTAAATCACTGAAGATATTTTCTTTAGCTACTCTTTGTATTCCTGTAATAAAGGCGTATTTTAAAGCTTCTGAATTTTTAAGTGAACTTCTAAGTAAGGTTGCTAGACTTCCCTTGAGCTCTTGATAAAAATTTCCAGTTTTTGCTTCTATAAAAGGTGTATCATATTCATCAATAAACAACATAACATCTTTTCCATAGTATCTCTTTAAACAACGCATTAAAAATATAATGGCGTTATCCACATCATTAAGAATACCATTATTCTTATTCTTTAATCCATCTAGAATATATAAATAATCATTTTGCTCTAATTCATTTAATTGATTAAATATAAAATGATAGCGTATATATTCATTTTGTAATTGTGTTTTTATATACATAACGATTGTTTCTTTATTTTCTTTTGCATCTGCAAAAGAGATAAAGATGGTTGGATATTGGTTTATTTTACTTGCATAAGGTGTGTCCATGATTTTCGTACCTTTAAAGATTTCTTTAGAATCTTTCGTAATATCAAAGAATTCTGACATCATCGACATATTGATTGTTTTACCAAATCTTCTAGGTCTTGTAACAAGTGTTACTTCTGATCCTCTTTCTAAAAAATCTTTAATCATTAATGTTTTATCAACAAAGTAGTAATTTTCTTCCCTAAGCTTACTAAAACTTTTTATTCCTGTTGGTATTTTCTTCATATCCATCACCCTTTCGCTACTATTATAAACTATTTAAGTATTCTTTACTATTTCAATATAAAATTTATTTAAAACCATACATTTTACAAAACTTCTTATAATTTCGTTGAATGTAACGATGTCTATCTAAATCCACTTTATGATTTGCATATATTCCTATGATATCTGCTGGATCATCTATATTAATATTTTCTTTTATAAACATATCAAATAATGGTGAAACATCATCAATATTTTCTAATCTAAGCTCATATTGATCATTTTCTAATATTATATCAATATTGACATAATACATATATTCACTAAAAAAACCTAATTGACGATATGTAGCACTTAAAAATAATTTTATATTTTTAATATCTTTATAATAAATTCTCACATTATGATGAGTTACACTTTCATATTCTAAATATTTATCTTCAAAATTTAATAATCTGCATTTTCTTTGTTCAAGAGTAAGTTTTTTATCTTTGAACACAACATACACATTTTCTCTTGTTTTATTTTTGGAATTATCTACGTTGATTACTTCAACATCATTATCTATTGATTCATTTGAAATTTGACTATCATCTCTTTTTATATCATCTTCTATATTACTTTTTCCTTCAATGTTTGAAAACATACTGAATAAAATATCTTTTTCTGTAATTCTATTAATTTCTTCATAAAAAGATTTTTGATCCGTTTTATTTTTTATAAGTTGTGTTTGCATTTGACCATCTCTTAAATATAAAAACTTATTGGCATAACTTGCTATTGCACTATCATGAGTTACTAAAACAATAGATGTTCCTTCATTATTTAATTCTTTAAATATTTTCAAAACTTCATGAGAATTTTTACTATCTAGATTTCCTGTTGGTTCATCACATATAAGAACTTGCGGTTGACTGACAATTGCTCGTGCAATGGCTGCTCTTTGTCTTTCACCACCAGAACATTCTAATGGCTTTTTCCCTAACAAATGTTCAATTCCTAACTTTTTAGAATACTCATGAACACGTTGATTAATCAAGTCATTATTTTCTTCATTTAGAATAAGTGGTGTCGCAATATTATCATATATCGTTAAGTTTTCAATAAGATTATGATTTTGAAAAACAAAACCAATCTCATGACTCCTTAAATAAGCAATTTCTTCATCATTTATTTCTGTTAAATTCTTTCCAAAGAGTAATACTTTTCCCGTTGTTGGTCTATCAAGTCCAGAAATACAATTTAAAAATGTCGATTTACCACTCCCGCTTGGCCCCATAATTGATACAAAGTCTCCTTTTTGAAGTAAAAAATCAATTTTGTTTAGCACATGATAATTTGTTCCTCTTCTAAAAAATATATCTTCATCATATACTTTTGTAATTTTATTCACTACGATTAAATTGTTGCTCATTTTCTATGATCTCCTTCATTTTATTATTAATCAAAAATCTATTAAAGACATATAAAAGTATTAGCGCTATCACATATATAAATAATAGAAATATTTTCATAGTATTTATATTAGATTTTAAAAACATAAATATAAAAAGAATTATTGGTAAAAAAATTAACATGATTACTAACAATAATAATTCTCTTTTTTGAATTTTATAAATATTTTTAAATGTATATCCTATCGAATTTAAAGTCATTATTTGTTTTTTCTTTCCACTAAAATAGACATAATATTTAAAATAACAACACATAGTAAGTGAAATTATTGTTATAAAGTAACAAAGTATATAAATCATATTTTGTTGACCTTTACTTATAACAATTAAATATACAAAAAGTGAACTAGAAATAATAAACATAGCTATTAAAGAAAACAAGTTTTGATATAAATTTATAAAATCATTATAAACAATCATATTTATTTTACTTTTTAACAAATATCTATGAAATAAATCAAATAATAATGATATTAAAATCTTTGATATTAAAATAAAAGAAAAAAGTATTCCCATTACTCCTATAAAAAAATTTATCTGGTCTATTGATGTTATATAGATTAAATGAAACGCTCCAAAAAATACCATCAATAATAAAATAAGAAGTATTATTTTTATATAAGGAAATCTTTTTGTTTCTTTTTCAACAATAAAAGAACTAAAATATCCCACTTTATTTTCTTTCCTTGATATTTTATTTAAATAATCAATTAATTTATAGCGAATATTTCTTAATTTTCCCATATTTAAAATAAATATATAAATTGATTTAATAATAAAAAATAAACCTACAAAATAAACCGATTTATAAAAATCACTATTATTTATATAAATACAATTTCCTATTTTTCTCTTAAAAAATAAATCAATCACTAAATATCCCATCATACTACCTGCACAAGTAATGATAAACAAAAGCATTAAATAATACTTCATAATTTGTTTTGTCATCGAAAAAGAACTTCTCCCATTAACCATTAAAATAGCAAATTGAAAGTGACTATCTTCAATAAGAAACATATTCATATACACTGCTAAAAATACAAACAAAAATAATGTAATTGCTACAATATATTTTGTTAAAGTAATTGATTCATTGTAAACAGTGTTCGATAAATTATTAAAGAGAATGCAAAGTACATACTCAAATAATGAAATGATAAACAATGTTACAATTAAAATTAAATTTTTTGACTTATCTCGAAATAACACTTTATTTTCTAATACTTTCATACAGCTTACCCTCCTGACATCTTTAATGTAGACTATAGAGCTACTCTATACTCAAGCGTTTTTTATTATTTAAATAAAAAAGATGAGATTTTATTTCTCATCTTCATGCTATTTACTCTTTTTACTAATTTATTAGAAACAACCACCATAAATACTGATTCAAAAAATAAACATCCAACTCCTAAATAATAAAATATTTCTTTAGAAAAGATTCTCTCTAAAATAAGACAAAAAGCAAAAATATTTTTTTTCAAAAAAATTACTCTTACAATCTCTGCAATATTATTCATAATATTTTTACTCTTTTTTAAACCTTTTCTATTTACTTAAATATAACATAATAAAGGAAAAACTTAACGATTTCTCGTTAAGCTTCTAAATATTTAATGACTTTACACATTGGCATTCCAATGACATTTTCTAAATCTCCATCAATTTTATCTACAAACTTTGAAGCAATTCCTTGGATAGCATAAGCACCCGCTTTACCCATCCATTCGTCAGTATCTAAATAGTCTTCTATTTCCTGATTAGATAATTCTTTAAATATAACTGTTGTGTCATCTGTAAATGTTATAATTTGATGATTCTTAATGATACATACTGCCGTAATCACAACTTGTTTATGATTTGATAACATCTTGAGCATTCTTCTTGCATCCTCACGATTTTTAGGTTTCCCTAACATTTTATCTTGGAAAGTTACCATGGTATCTGCTGAAACAATCGTATCATTTGGATATTTTATTTGTAGTGGTTTAGCTTTTTGTAAGGCAATGTTTTCTAATCTTTTAAAAAGTGTTAAACTTTCGTCTAACACTTCTTCTGTTTCTACAAAATCTACTGTGTAGTCTATTCCATATTTATCGAAAAGCTCTTTTCTTCTTGGAGAACTACTTGCAAGTATGATTTTATTTTTCATTTTTTTCAGTTTTTTCTTCTTTTTTTACTGGTTTTGGAAGTAAAGCTTTTCTTGAAACATTGACTTTACCTTTATCATCTACTTTAGTAACTTTTACTTTGATAACATCTCCAACTTTACATACATCTGACATTTTACTTGTTCTTTCATAAGACCAATCAGAAATATGTAAGAAACCATCAGTACCTTCAAATAAAGTAACAAATACATAATTATCATTTACTCTAGCAATTATTCCATCATAGATTTCACCAACTTCAGCTTTTTTAACAATTCTTTCAATTAAAGAAACAGCTGTATCAATTGCTTCTTGATCACTATGATAAATAACTACTGTACCATCTTGATCAATATCAATTTTAACATCATTTGATTTTTCAATAATTTCATTAATTGTTTCTCCACCACGACCAATAACATCTCTAATTTGTTCTGGATCAATATGCATAACATGCATTTTTGGAGCATATTTAGATAAATGATCACGTGGTGCAGGAATAGCTCCTAACATACAATCCATGATTTGAGCACGTCCTACTTTTGCTTGTGCTAAAGCTTCTTGTAAGATTTCTTTTGTAATACCATCAATTTTAATATCCATTTGTAAAGCACAGATACCATTTTTAGTACCAGCTACTTTGAAATCCATATCTCCTAAGTGGTCTTCCATACCTTGGATATCAGTTAAAATTGTATAATCATCACCTTTTTTAACAAGTCCCATAGCAACCCCAGAAACTGGATTTGAAATTGGTACACCAGCAGCCATTAAAGCCATTGATGATGCACAGATTGAAGCTTGTGAACTTGATCCATTTGATTCTAATACTTCAGAAACAACACGAATTGTATATGGGAAATCTTTTTCACTAGGAATTACTTGTGCTAAAGCTCTTTCTCCTAAAGCCCCATGTCCAATTTCACGACGACCAGGAGCACCCATTCTTCCTGTTTCACCAACTGAATATGGTGGGAAGTTATAGTGATGCATAAAACGTTTTTGATCTTCTAATCCTAAACCATCGATTTTTTGAACTTCTCCCATAGCTCCTAATGTACATATAGATAAAACTTGTGTTTCACCTCTAGTAAATAAAGCCGAACCATGTACTCTTGGTAATAAATCAACTTGTGCATTTAATGGACGTACTTCGTCAATTTTACGACCATCTGGTCTAATTTTTTCTTCTGTAATTAAACGTCTAACTTCATTTTTTTCTAAGTCATGTAAGATAATTCCTACTTGTTTCATTACAGAATCCTTTGTTTCTTCATCAGCATATTCTTTTTCATCATATTGTGCTGTTACACGATCCATGATTTCATCAATAGCAGCATATCTTTCAAGTTTTCCTGGAATAGATACTGCAGCTACCATTTCGTCATTACATAAATCTGTAATTTCTTGAACTAAAGCTTCATCTAATTCAAATAGTGGAATTTCAATTTTTTCTTTACCACATGCTTCAACAACTTTTTCTTCAAAAGCGATTAATTCCTTAATTGCTTCATGTCCAAACATTAAAGCATTTAACATTGTATCTTCATCAACTTCTTTAGCATCTGCTTCAACCATATTGATTGCATCTTTTGTACCAGCTACTTCTAAGTTGATTAAACTTCTTTCCATTTCTTCTGGACCAGCATTGATTGTAAATTCACCATCAATTAAACCAACATTAACACCAGCAATTGGTCCATTGAAAGGAATATCAGAAACACATAATGCAAGAGAAGCCCCTAACATTGCTGCCATTTCTGGAGAAGCTTGTTGATCTACTGATAAAACAGTATTGACAACTTGTACTTCATTTCTAAATCCATCTGCAAATAATGGACGAATTGGTCTATCAATCATTCTTGCAGTTAAAGTTCCATGTTCACTAGGACGTCCTTCTCTTTTTAAGAATCCTCCTGGAATTTTACCTACTGAATATAATTTTTCTTCATATGTAACTGTAAGTGGAAAGAAATCTACACTTTTTGGTTCTTTCCCTGCAACAGCTGTCGATAAGATGACTGTATCATCATATCTTACTAAAACACTACCATTAGCTTGTTTAGCTAATTCTCCTACTTCTACTGTCAGATTTTTCCCGTAAAAATCTGTACTAAACACTTGTTTACTCATTTTTTCACCTCTTAATTTTCTGCATTATTATAGCATATAAAAAATGTTTTTAAAAACATTTTATGTTATTCGTAACAAATAAATGATATAATAGTGTACGAGGTGATTTTTATGAACGAAAACGAATTAAAAAGTATTGAAAGATATTTTAATAAATTCAATGAAGATGCTAGTTCTTTTAATGAATTTGAAGCCAATGATTTTATTAAATTATTAAAAAACAACGGAAGAAATGATGATGCAATTGAAGTAGGAAATACATTTTTACAAATGGCTCCTTCTTTAAAAGGATATATTAATCAATATGGATATGCCTTATATAATAAGTTTATTAATATTGATGATGAAAAAATCAAAGAAAAAGAAAGTTTATTTTTTGATATTCTAGAAGATATTTTAAATATCTGTAAACAAGAAAAATATTCTCCTGTTGAACCAGCAATCAATAGAGCTATTAAGTATGCTTTAAATCAAAATCCAATCAACTATGATTTAATGATTAAAATGCTAAATAAACTAGATGTTAAATTATTATCTGATAAACCTTTTGTAAATAAAGAAGGTAGAGAATTTGAATCATTTAAAGAAAGATATTTTAGATTAAAAGTACGTGCTTTATTTGAAACTAAACAATATAAAGCATGCGTTGAATGTGCAAATCAAGCATTATCTACTCCTCTTAAATGGCATTACAATGCATTACAATGGATTAAATACTATAGAGGTTGTGCTTTATTAGAATTAAAAGAATATGATGAAGCTAACAGAGAATTCATTTCTTTACATAATCGTATTAAAGGTGTTAACTTCTATGAAGTTTTATATAAAACAAATGTTACTGTTGGTAATGTTAAAGAAGCAAATGCTTATTTATTATATGAATTCTTTGAAAATGGTTATGCTTTTGATCAACTTCCTTTATATCAAAGATTAAATGAAGCAATTGAAAACAGTAAAAATGAATTATTAATTAAAGTTGTTCATTCATTTATTAAAACATTATGTAATGAAAATCAAAAAGAATGTGATCTTGCAATTGATGAAAAATACCAAGGAAAAGATTCAAGTACACTTTATGATGAAATGTATGATTTAATTATGTCTCATCTAGACAGTTTAGTAACTAGAAAATCTGGTAAAGTTGTTTATTATAATGAACAAAATCAATTTGGTAATATTTCTGTTTATGATCATGATCCTATTTTCTTTAGACAAGCAGATTTTGCCTATGATGAAGAAGTAGAAAGAAATATTCGTGTTAATTATACTGTTTTACCTACTTATGATAGTAAAAAACAAAGATTAACTGAAAAAGCTATTTTAGTAACTATTGATGATAGTGACTACGATTTTATTAACAGATAAGCCTAGATAAAAAAAAGAGACCTTCATAATGTATTATGGAGGTCTTTTATGTTAACAAATTTACAACTTTTTTTGCTTGTACTCATACTTTCTATTTTTAATTGGCTCATGACTTTTTTTGGTTCAAGCCTTGTTTACTTCGTCAAAAACAAAAGTCAAAAGCTTGTCAGTATTGCTTTAGGTTTAGCTGCTGGGATTATGATTGCTGCAACATTTTTTTCACTTCTTTTACCAGCTATACAACAAGTTGAAGAACATTTTCTCTTACTTTTTTTCATTCCTATTACTTTTTTTATTGGTGGTTTATTTTTAAGATTATGTGATAAATATCTTCCTCATGAACATATTATTTCTCATCAAAAAGAAGGACCAGCTAATACACTTTCTAAAAATAAACTTTTATTACTAGCTATGACTTTACACAATATTCCTGAAGGACTAGCAGTAGGTATAGCTATCGCTAGTGCTAAAACAAATCTTCTTCCTGCACTGATTTTATCTATTGGCATTGGCATTCAAAATTTTCCTGAGGGAACTGCTATTTCTTTACCATTACATGAAAATGGTCTTTGTCGTTTTAAAGCTATGATGTATGGTCAATACTCCGCACTCGTAGAAATTCCCAGTGCTCTTTTAGGATTCATGTTTGCACAGCTTTTTAGTAGCATTTTGCCATTTGCTTTAAGTTTTGCTGCTGGAGCTATGATGTTTGTTTGTATTGAAGAACTTATTCCTGAAGCTAATGCCTTAAAAGAAATAGATGTTGGGACAATGAGTTTTATGGTTGGTTTTATGATTATGATGATGTTAGATATTTTACTGGGTTAATTATTTCTTTATCACGTAAAGCCCGTTTTTTTCTAGAACACAATAAAGCACATCTTCTATATGAGAAATGTGTTTTTTCTTTAATTCATTTTTTAACCACGATACATCTTTTTTTAACATTTGTAATGCCTCTTGATTAATTGTTCCATCACTAATTAAAGCATCTGGTAAAAGTGTTTGACTATCCTGTTTTGTAATTACAGATAAAGAACCATTTGTTTCTAGAATAGCGAAATCTACTTTAGAAACACTATCAATATCGCTTACTCTTAAATGATGACATAAATCATCAATACTATAGCGAAGTTTTTTCATTGTTTGATATTGTATTTTACCTTTATAAATAATATAACAAGGTCTTCCTTCAAAAAAATCTCTTAATTTTTTTGATCTCATTGTAACAAATGATTCTATCCTATCTAAAATAATCAATGTCAGTGTAGCAATCACACTATCTAAAACAGATAGATCTTGTGTTTCTAAAGACATTGTTGTAATTTCAGAAATAACTAGAAATACTACAAAATCAAAGACGTTTAATTGACTAAACTCCTTTTTTCCAAAAAATCTTAATAAAACTGTTAAATATATATACATAAAAACACTGATAATAAATATTTTAAACATATGTTCTCCGTTCTACTTACTCATTTTTTTCATATTCTCTATTAAGGAGGTTTATATGAAAAAAAAATTAATGCCCTATTTGTTATCTTATGCATTTTTAATTGTAAGTTATTTAGTTATTAGTTTTATTATGACTATTCTTTTTTCTTTTATACATGTTTCTTCTTTTGTTTATCAATTAGTTATTACATTTTTTAGTTATCTGACTTTAGTTATTTTTACATTTTTCTTTTATAAACTTATAAAAGAAAAGCCATTGATTCACGGTTTTATCCTTTCAATGACTTATTGTCTTATTCAACTTTTATTTCATCTAAAAGACATTCATTTTAGTCTTTTTATAAAACCATTATGTCTTTTAATCATTTACTATTTACTTTATTATATAAACAAAAAACAACAATAAATTGTTGTTTTATGCAGTAAATTCAATATCTACGATTTTTACATCATATGCTTCAGCAACCCCTACAGTCACAATTTCATTAATTCCATGACCAATAAGTGCTTTAGCAAGTGGTGATTCATTTGAAATCTTACCATTAACAGGATCAGTTTCGAAAGAACCTACAATTGTATATTTTTCTTCTTCAGGATTATCTAAAGATAAATCTAAAATTGTAACTGTTGTCCCTGGTTTAACAACATTTAAATCCATTTGTTCTTCAGAAATGATTTCTGCATTTTGAAGCATGTATTCAATTTCTTTAATTCTTTGTTCGATTTGAGCTTGTTTATCTCTAGCTGCATCATAATCAGCGTTTTCTGATAAGTCACCTTGAGAACGAGCTAATTGTAATTCTTCAATGACTCTAGGTCTTTCAACATTAATTAAATTATCTCTTTCTTCTTCAAGTTTTTCTACACCAGATTTCGTAAGTAATACTTTATCTTTATCCATTTTAAGTCACCTCGTAATCAATAATATAGCATATTCCACTTTAAATATCTAGTTTTATTTTATAAATCAGTTGCATATTTATTCAAATCATTTTGAATAAGCGCTCTTGCAACAATATTTAATCCAAATATTCCTAAAAGCAAATACACAAGAGCACGATAACTATCTACCATTTCTCCTTGATATGCTTGAAAATTACTTAATCTCACTCCAACTTTATAAAGCCAATAAAGTTCATATAAACCCAAAGTAATAATGCTTAAAGCAAGAACTTTAAAACCAGATGATTCTTCTTCTCCTGTAAGAGTATTAACATCATTAGCAAGGCAATAAAGCCAATAAATGCCATAAATTCCAAAAGTAATAATCGATAAAATAATACACACAGGAATACTTCGTCTAGGAATATTAAAATTAGCATTTTGTTGGTTGAACTCGTGTTCATCAAATGTTTTTGTTCCACAATAAGGACAATATCGTTCACCATTTTCAATTTTTCGACCACAATTTGTACAATACATTTTTTACTCCTTGGCATCAATGACGCTTGAAATTTTAGTAATTAAAAGGTCTATCGCTACTGTGTTATTTCCACCTTCAGGAATAATGATATGTGCATATTTTTTTGAAGGTTCAACAAATTGTTCATGCATTGGTCTTACTGTTTCTAAATATTGATTACATACTGAATCAATAGAACGTCCTCTTTCTTCAATATCTCTCTTTAAACGACGAATAAAACGAATATCAGCATCTGTATCTACAAAAACAAGAATATCACATAAATCTCTAATTTTTTCATCATATAAGACAAATAGTCCCTCTAGAATATAAACATCTCTTGGGGTAATTGTTTCTACAATATCACTTCTTGTATGTTGAGTATAATCATATGTAGGTTTAGAAATTGATTTTCCTTCTTTTAATTGCTTTAATTGTTCAACAAGTAAATCATTATCAAAAGCAAAAGGATGATCATAGTTTGTTTTCACTCTTTCTTCAAATGAAAGATGACTTTGATCTTTATAATAATCATCTTGTTTAATAATACATGTTGTATGACTTCCTTTAAAAAATTCATACACTTGTCTAGAAATAGAAGTTTTACCCGAAGCACTTCCTCCAGCAATTCCAATAATAATACTATTTTTCATTTAAAATAACCTTCCTTCCCATATCAAACTCAAACAATGGTTGATCACACTTTAAATAAAGAATTTCCATTGGATGATTTGCTACTTCAACTGATTCTCTATCTTCATTATATATTTCTTTAACTTCAATTAAAATATTTTCATGGTGTGGTGAGAAAAATTCAATCATATCTCCTACTTTAAAATAATTTCTTTGTTCAATCATAGCTTCTTTCTTACTTGCATCATAGCTTAAAACACGTGCACAAAAATCTTGTGTAGGATGTTCATCTCTTTGATTATAAAGCTGATACTCACTATTTGGAAAATCTTTAAAGAAACCAGTACATAAGGCTCTATTAGCCGCTTTTTCAATTTCTTTTCGATAACCATCAGCATCAAAATGATCAGGATCTTTACAATAAGTATCAATTAATTTACGATAAGTAGAAACAACAGTCGCAATATAATGTAAAGATTTCATACGTCCCTCTATTTTAAAAGAATCCACTCCTAATTCAATAAGTTTAGGTAATTCATCAACTAAAGACATATCTTTACTAGACATACTCAAAGGAACAATTCCATCATGATTTAATTGTTGTCCATCTTCAAAAATATCATAGTACCAACGACATGATTGTGAACATCCACCACGGTTAGCATCCCTTCTTGAAAAATAATTTGATAGCATGCATCTTCCAGAATAATGAATACACATTGCACCATGTATAAAATATTCAAGATCAATATCTACCTTTTCTCGTACTTCTTTTAAATCTTGATAGTCTACTTCTCTAGCAAAAACCACACGATCAACACCTAAATTTTCATAAAAACGAATTGCACTCGTATTCATAGTAGAGAGCTGTGTAGAAACATGGACTTCTAATTTTAAGTTTAATTTCTTCGCTAAAGACATAATATAAGGATCAGCTACAATAATTGCATCTACCCCAATTTCATCTAATTTTGAAAGATATTCTTCTAAACCTTCTAAATTATCTTCATGTAAAATAATATTACATGTCACATGAATTGCTGCTTGGTGTGCATGTGCAAATGATACAGCCTCTTTAATATCCTCTAAAGAAAAGTTAGAGGCACTTGAACGTAAAGAAAACTCTTTTCCACCAATAAAAACAGCATCTGCACCATATAAAATAGCCACTATTAATTTTTCTAAATTACCTGCTGGTGCAAGTAATTCAGGTTTTTTTACAATGACTCTTTTTCCATTAATAATTTGACTAACTTTTCTCATTTTCTTCTCTCTTTCTTACATCAGAAATTTTATAAACAGTAGAATCAAATAAAAAACTGTGATAATAATGTACACTTGGCGTTAAACGATAAAGCAACTGCATCAACTCTATTGATTCTTTATTATATGTTTGATTTTCAATAGCATTCTGTGCTTGTACATAAAGATGAACAATTTCTAACAAATCTGTTTCATTTATATATTGACCATCAATATATAAATAATCAAAATCAACAAATTGATTTAATACATCTAAAGCACACATTTGATTAGCTGAAGTTATATGTGTTCCATAAAAATCCTCATAAATATGACAATGATCATCTATACCATTTGCTTTAATTTCAATATGAGCATTTTTATCAACATTAAAATCAAGATGTGTATATTCTTTATAATTAGATAATAATTTTCTTTTCGAATAAGCCATATATTCAACACCATGAACTTGAACCATTGTTTTTAATTTACAATTTTGTCCAATCATTTGTTTTTCTTTTAATGGAATTTCTCTTGCTAAAAACGCTCCATCAATCCCTTGTTCTTTTAAAACAGATAAAGTTAAATGATTAGTATTTAAGGTTTCAGGATCATAAATTTTTTCAAATGAATAACCTCTTTCATTACATATTTGTAAGACTCCAAAATCTTGAAAAATAATACCATCGATTTGACATTCATGAAGTTTATCTAAATGATTTTTTAAATCATTTAGATATTTTTGTTCAACCAATGCATTTACTAAGACAAATAAATGTATTTGTGAATATTTTTCTTTTATATCTTTTAATTGAGCATAATCAAGCGTTAAAGCTTGTCTACAAGAAAATTTATCTGTTCCTACAATAAAATCACAGACACCTAAATCTAGATAATCATAAAGATAAGCTAAACTATTTAAATTAACGATAAATGACACTTATTTCACTTCCTTTTTATTACACATATTCCATCCCCTACACCATAGTAAGTGACTTGATATTCTTCATGATTGAAAATCCAATCTTTAAATCTTTTAATTTTTTTTACAAGTTGTTTTGTATTTCTATTTTTAATATGGTCAATATCAAAAATCATACCATGAAAATCTAAATTATCAACAATACAAATCCCATTTTCTTTAACTAAAGGCATATATTTTTCAAAAAAGTTTTGATATTGTGCTTTTGCAGCATCAATAAATAAACAATCAAATTCTGAATATTTTAAATCATTTATTTCAAATGATAATGCATCTTCATGATGAATTTCAATTTGATTTTCTAAATGTTGTTCATGTATATTTTTTATTGCTTCAAGATAACGTGAATTATCTAATTCTATCGTTTCAACAATAAAATCATCTAAATTAGATACCATCATCATTGCTGAATAGCCAATAGCACTTCCAATTTCAAGGCAACGATGACATTGATGTTCTTTAAAAGTTTGAATTAAAAATTCTAGCCCTTCTTTTTCCATTACAGGAATATTTCTTTCCCTTGCACTCTTTTCTATCTCATCAAAATACTTCATTTTAATACCATTTATTACTATTTACATTTGCTTGATGTTCTTGATATGTTTTAGCATATAAAACTTTTCCATCTTGTGTAGCAAAGAAATAATAATACTCACTTTCTTTATAATTTAAAACATTTTTAATAATTCCTGTTGAAATAGCACTAATAGGACCCACAGGTAATCCTTTATATTTATATGTATTATATTTTGTATCTTTGTTTAAATCAGTATGTTTAACATCAATTTTAACTTCTTGATTGCCATAGTTAACAGTTACATCACACTGTAATGGCATTTGCTTATTTAAACGATTAATTAAGACACCACAAACAAGTTGTCTATCTTGGTCATTAACAGGTGATTCCCTTTGTACAATAGATGATAACGTCATAAATTGATGAACCGTTAATGTTTGTGAATTTATTTTGAAATTTGTGATTTGATTTTTATATTTTTCTAAGTGTTTTTGTGTTTGATCTAACATCATTTTTGTAATACTTTCGATGTTATCTTCTTGTGTTAAAAAATAAGTTTCTGGTGCTAAATATCCTTCTAATGGATAATAGATTCCATCATTTAAAATATCATCTGTTAAGAACCAATATTTTTTAATTAACTTTTGAAGATATGTATGATCTGTCCATTTTTGAATGATTTCATTATAATCAATTCCTGTTTGTTTAGAAATGATACGAGCATATTCAGGGATTGTTTGTCCATCCAAAACAGTTATCTTTGTATTGGAAATATATTCTTTATCCTTTCCTTCTAAAATTGTCATAATTTCTTTTAAATCCATATTTTTATTTAAAATATAAACATTACTTTTAAAATCATAATTGTTTAATTTCAAATATATTTTGGCACACATTGGACTTTTTAATAAATCCTTTTTATTTAAGATTTGTAATATATTATTTCCACTGCTTCCTTTAGGAATTGAAACAATAACTTCTTTATCTTTAGAGGAAACCGCATTAATTCCATTATGATAAAATGCAAAACTTCCTAAAAATAAAACAATAAGAATAAATATACAACCAATGGCTATTTTTACCTTTATATTCAATTTCTTTAATTTTTCCATAATTGAGACCTCACCTTGTATCATTATATGTTATTTTTTGTCGATATTCAACCAAAGAAAAAAGGCAAATAAATTGCCTTAGAAATTATTAATAAATGGTGTCAAGCAAATTGGTTCATTAACCATACAGCTATATTCTGTTTCATAAACTTGACCACCTTTTTCTTTACCAAAACGATAAGATTCAACAATCCCACCTTTTTGACAAGCAACAACAATCCATTCATTACCTTCTTCATTATAAACAAGCATATCAACTGGATCATATGAAGTATCTTCAAAATCGATATATGTAAGTGTACCATCTTCATTAACATCAAATAAAACAAGTGAATCATGTCCTTTATTAATAGCGTATAAATGACTATCATCACTATTGAATTTAATATCACTTAAAGAACTTACTAGTTCAGGATCATCATCTTTAGGATAACTATCAATTGTTTGAATAAGTTCAAATTTTAAATGATCATATTTATAAACACAAATTGTACTATTTAACTCATTCATGATATAAGCACGATCACCTTTTTGATTGAAAATCATTTTTTTAGGGCCACATCCTGGTTCTAATTGTAATGTATGAACATTATCTAATGTTAATGTTCCATCTTCGCCAACATCAAAGAAGCATACTTGATCTAATCCTAAACATACTACATAAAGTTTATTTTCATCTGGTAAAAATCCCACATATGTAGGATATGGTTGAGCTTGTTTAACAGGATCTTTTCCACTTCCACTTAACTTATAATGTGAAATACATTTCACAAGTTTTTTCTTAACAACAGCCATTACAGAAATTTCACTATTAAAATAATCTACACAAAATATTTTATCAGCAGTTTCTACATCTCCATTAGCACAAGCATGGATATATGTTTTACCTTTATCTGTTACACGTGAAGCAAGTGCTAAAGTTTCTGCAGTTGCTGCATAAGAACAAATTCCTCCATCGTCTACAGAACCTGTTCTATTTCTATAAGTAATACATGAAAAACGTCCATAGTTAAATGCATACCATGGATCTGTTGGTGTAACAAAATATTTTTTAAATATTAATTCACCATTTTCTACATCAATTTGGAATGTATAAATTCCTCTTGTTTGTTTATTTCCTAAAGAATTAGCAAAAAAACCCTTTGTAATTCTTCTTTTTCCTCCAAATAAATTAAATGCCATTTCTTTCACCTCATTATGATTTTAATTATTTTTTATGAACTGTTGATGTCTAAAAAAGGAAAAAGCTAATTTTCATTAGCTTTTATGAGTTACACTCTTCATCTTCTCCTTCACAATATTCAGTTTCATCATCTTCTTCTGAAACAAAAGATTGGAATACTTCTTCAACTAATTCCCATTCCTCAGGAGTTTCAATTGGAAATAAACCACCTTCATCATCAAAGATTGCTGCTTGTGCTTCAGGTTCATCTTTTTCAGGATCAAAATAAACAACATATTTATGTCCATTTTCATCATTTTCAAATGTAAATAGAATTTCATATTCTACTTCATTTCCTAATTCATCTGTTACAACAATTGTATTTTCATCCATAATTTATCCTCTATCTAAGTAACCTTGTAAAATAGCAACAGCTGCCATTTTATCAATTACCTGTTTTCTTTTTTTTCTTGATACATCAGCAAAAAGTAGTTGATTTTCAGCAACAACAGTTGTTAATCGTTCATCAATTAAAATAACATTGATTCCTTCAATCATTTCTTCTAGTTGCATTTTAAATTCAATTGAAATTTGTCCTCTTTCACCAATATCACCATTCATATGTTTTGGTAAACCTAAAACAATTGTTTCAATATCATTTTCTTCAACGATTTCTTTAACGTGCTTAGCACAAGTTAAATAATCATCAGGTTTAAAACGAAATGTTTCAACGCCATGAGCAATCATACCTAAAATATCTGACATGGCAATACCACAAGTTCTAGACCCTAAATCAAGACCTAATACTTTTTTCATTATTCTTTCTCCAAATAAGATTTTACTAATTCTTCAATAATTTCATCTCTTTCAACTTGTTGAATAATGTTTCTTGCATTTTTATGTGAAGAGATATATGCAGGATCATTAGATATGAGATAACCCGCAATTTGATGTACAGCATTGTACCCTCTTTCATTTAAAGCATTAATAACCGTTTTAAGATTACTACGTATCATTTCTCTACGCATATCTTCTGAACTAAATACTCTTGTTTTTGTTAAATCTTCCATCTAACTCACCCTCTTTTCTATAATATATATTATACCTTATACCCCGTATTAAATTACAAAATATTTTTTAAAGCAGCTTTGATTTTAGAAATATTATCGTTGATTGCACATCCACCTTGAGCAAAGTCAGGTTTTCCACCACCACGACCATCTACAACTTCATTGATTGCTTTAATGATATTTCCTGCTTTATATTGACCAATTAAATCTTTTGATACAGAAACAAAGTATGAACATTTTTCTTCATATCTAGAAACTAAAACAACAATACCACTTTCTAATTGATCTCTAAAGTCAAATGTTAATTGTTTAGCCTTAGCATTTTCTAATTGTTCTTCAACATATAATACTTTAACACCATTGATTTCTTCAACATCATTTGCTTTTGATGCAGCTTGAATCGCATTTAATTTAGCTGATAATTGTTCAACTTCTGCTTTTGCTTCTTTTAAATCTTCTTTTAATGCTTCTACTTTGTTTACAACATCTTTTCTATTTTTAAGATTTAATGTTGCAGCAATTGTATCTACTGTTTCTTTTTCATGAACCATTGCATTATAAGCAGCTAAACCACTTTGTGCCACAATACGTCTAATTCCACTACCTACAGATTCTTCACTAACGATTTTAAATAAACCAATTTCAGAACTGTTTGAAACATGACAACCACCACATAATTCAATAGAGTAATCTCCAATGTTGACAACACGAACAACATCTCCGTATTTTTCATCAAATAAAGCCATTGCTCCTGATGCTAAAGCTTCTTCTTTTGTCATATTTTTAATAACAACTGGACGTCCTTCAAAAACAATTTGATTTACTTTTTCTTCAATTTCTTTTAATAATTCAACAGAAATTTTTTCAAAATGCGTAAAGTCAAATCTTAAAACTTTATCATCAACATAAGAACCTGCTTGGCTGATATGATCACCTAAAGTTTCTTGTAAAGCTTTTTGTAAAATATGTGTTGCACTATGGTTTGCTGTGATTTGACGACGTTTTTGTTGATCAACTGTTAAAGTAAAAGTATCTCCTAAATGAATAGATCCTTCTTGTACTTCCACAAAATGCATATGTTGTTTATTTGGCGCATTTAATGTATTAACAACATTTGCATGTGTTGTATCGTTATCTAATGAACCAGTATCACCACATTGTCCACCCATTTCTGCATAAAATGGAGTTGTATCAAAGATAACTTCTCCTTTATCAGTGATTTCATCAGTTTTAACACCATCTTTAAATAAACCAATAACTTTTCCTTGAATTGGTGTAGGATCATAAACAAATGTAGAAGGTTCAACAAAAGCCATTAAATCAGGTTTTTGACTTGCCATTGATTCATTGTTATCACGTGATGCACGAGATCTTTCTTGTTGAATTTTTAATTCTTCTTTAAATTCTTCTTCATTAACTGTTAAATTTGATTCTTCAGCAATTTCTAATGTTAATTCAAATGGGAAACCATATGTATCATAAAGTTTGAAAGCATCTTTTCCACTGATTTCTCCATTTTCATTTTTATCAATTAATGATTTTAATAATTTTTCACCATTTAATAATGTCTTATGGAAAGCTTCTTCTTCTTTTTTAACCATTGTTGAAATAAAATCTTGTTTTTCTGGTAAATAATCATAGAAGTCTTTCATCATATCACAAACTAATGGTACTAAGTCATACATAAATGCTTTTTCAATACCAATTTGTTTACCATAACGAATAGCACGTCTTAAAATACGTCTTAAAACATATCCTCTACCAGCATTATCGAACATTGCTCCATCAGCTAAGGCAAAAGTAACTGTACGAATGTGGTCAGCAATAACACGGTAAGCCATTTTGTTTTCTTCATAAGAAACATTTGCTAACTTTTCAGTAGCATGAATAATTGGTAAGAATAAATCAGTATCAAAGTTTGTTTCTCCACCTTGAATAATACTTACTAATCTTTCAAGTCCCATACCAGTATCAATATTTTTTTGTGGAAGTTCTTTATATTCTTTACGATCAATAGCTGGATTACAATCATATTGAGAGAAAACAACGTTCCATACTTCAATATAACGATCATTTTCCATTTCTTCGAAGAATAATTTTTCTCCTAAACCTTCAGGATCATATTTTTCTCCACGGTCATAGAAAATTTCTGAGTCAGGACCACCTGGACCTTCTCCAATTTCCCAGAAGTTTTCATATGTTTTTAAAATATGACTTGGATCTACATGACATACTTCTGTCCAAATACGGTAAGCATCTTCATCATCTGTATAAACAGTAACATATAATTTTTCTTTATCAAAACCAATCCATTCTGGACTTGTTAAAAATTCCCATGCAAATGGAATTGCTTCTTCTTTAAAATAATCTCCAATTGAGAAGTTACCTAGCATTTCAAAGAATGTATGATGTCTTGCTGTTTTACCAACATTTTCAATATCGTTTGTACGAATTGATTTTTGTGCATTCGCAATACGATTACATGCTGGTTTTTCACTACCATCAAAATATTTTTTTAGTGCAGCAACCCCTGCATTGATCCATAATAAAGTTGGATCGTTATGAGGAATAAGTGATGCACCTGGTTCGATCATATGTCCTTTAGATTTGAAATAATCCAAGAACATTTGTCTTACTTGATTTCCTGTTAATTGTTTCATTTCTTTTCTCCTTTTTTGACAATATAAAAAGTCGTCCTTATCTAGGAACGACTTTATCGCGGTACCATCCTAGTTCATGTAAAAATACATGCCCTTAATTAAACTTTAACGCAGTTATACGGTAATCATTAATTACTCTCCAAAGTAGCTTTCCTATATATCCTATAAACATTTTCACCCACCATGTTCTCTCTAAAATACTCTATATAGTACTGATCTTTTTCAACGATTTATTTGCATTATACACGAAATACAAAAGTATTTCAATATCTTACATTTTTTCTTTAATTGTTTCCATAACATGGCAACCACATTCAGTTTCACTAAATAGAAGTGCTAATGATGTAAGAGTTAATGCCATAATAATATTATTGCGTTTCATTTTATCACCTCTATTTGAGTATGTCTTTATTTTACAAAATTATACAGTTTCATCATCATTTAAAAAATCTGTAATATTTTGTTTAAGTTCTTGATCAAATGAAGATTCTTCATATGTTTCTACATCCTTATTTTGATTGATTTTACTTGCTAGCGTTGTTTTTCTTTTACTATCAGAAACATTTTTTATGCCATAAAGAAAAGCTTGCGGATTACCTAAAATAAATAATGCTTGTTTAGCTCTTGTAAGACCTGTATAAATCAAATTTCTTTTAAGCATGATATGATAATCATTTAAAATTGGCATAATAACAATTTTAAACTCATTTCCTTGTGCTTTATGAATAGACATACAATAAGCTAATGTAAAAGTTAAAAAATCTTTTGATGTATATTCAACTAAATTACCATCATAATCAACAATAAGTGTATCTTCTAAATATTCAAAACCATCTTTACGATTAATTTCAACTAAAACACCAATATCACCATTATAAATATCATCACCTGGTCTATTTTTTAATTGTAAGATCTTATCTCCTTCTCGATAAACTTTCTGTCCAATACGATATTCTTCTTGATGACTCTTAGGATTAAAAATTTCCTGTAAAGCCAAATTTAAAGCATTGATTCCTGCAACACCTTGATAAATTGGTGCTAAAACTTGTATATCATTTTGATCATAGCCATTTTCTATTGCTTTTTTTACAATTGTTGTCACATTTTTAATAATCTCAAAATTGGTACTATTATAAAAATGAATATCTTTATATTGTTCAAACAATGATAAATCATTCACTTCTTGATGAATCAATTGATGGGCCAATTGAACAATTCCTGAATCTTTTGATTGACGATAAATCTCATCCAATTCAATAACTTTTAACTGACTTTCAATAAAATCTTTTAAAACATTTCCTGGCGCTACTGAAGGAAGTTGATGATAATCACCAATAAATAACACTTTATGAACACGTCTGCTTGCATCAAATAATTTAGATAAAAGTAAACTATCAACCATCGAAAACTCATCAATAATTAAAACTTGACTACTTAAAGGATTATTTCGATTCATCGCAAATGAGTTTTTGTGTAAATCCCATTTAAGTTCTCGATGAATCGTACAAGCATCCAAACCTGTTAATTCACTTAATCTTTTCGCTGCTCTTCCTGTAGGTGCTACAAGAGAAATCGCATCTTCTGGATAAAGTGTTCGATAGATTTGAATCAGCGCTTTAACAACCGTTGTTTTCCCAGTTCCTGGTCCTCCTGTTAAAATCATCATTGGATATTTTAAAAAGTATTCTATCGCTTCTTTTTGTTTTGTTGAATAGATAATACCAAATTTATCCTGGTAGTTATTAAGCAATCTTTCCAACTCATTTTCATCATAAAATTCTTCTGGATAATCATTTATTTTTTGTAAAAAATGAGCAATGATTTCTTCACTTTCATAAAGCTCTTCATCATAATAATATTCTCCTTCTTTGATGACTCTTCCTTCTTCTACTAAAGTATTGAGATATTCATCAAAAACCTCATCATCAATATGATAAATAATTTTATGAAAAGCTCTTTTTATTTCATCATAAAGTACGTATGTACTTCCTGATGAAAAACAACTTTGTTTAATACTATAAATAACTCCTGCTTTTAAACGATCAGGATTATCTAAAGTTCCTCCTGTTTTTAAAGCAAGTTCATCTGCTGTTTTAAAACCAATCCCATCAATATCTTCTACTAATTGATATGGATGATTTTGTAAGATTTCTAATGTTTTTTCTTTATAAGTTTCTTGAATAATACCAATATGTCTTAAAGAAATACCATGTCCCATAAAAAATTGTGTGACTTCTTGATCATAATCATTAGAAGTCAATACTTCATAAATAAGTTCTCTTTTAGCAACAGTCATTCCTTTAACTAAATCTAAATGATGCTTATCCTCCTTAATTAAAGAAAGTGCATTTTCTCCTAAGGCATCAACTATATATTTAGCTTGTGTAGGACCAATTCCTTTAAATAATGGACTTGATAAATATTTAATGATTTCTTCTTCATCTGTACTCAATACAATTTCATAATGATCTAATTTAAATTGTTGACCATATTTAGGATGAATTTCAAAATCACCATAAAAAGCATATTTATCATAATCATTAAAATTTGACATATAGCCATTCATTGTCAAAAGTTCTTGGTCTTCTTCTACCTCTAATAACGCGACTATATAATGAGAAGATTCGCTATAATAGCGAATCTTTCTAATATATCCTGTATATTTTAACATTATAGATATTCAATCTCTTTTCCGTCTTTATAGACTTTTTCAATCGTTCCTCCACCTAAGCAAACATCTCCATCATAAAAAACAGCTGCTTGTCCAGGAGTCACTGATTTAACAGGTTGATCAAACTCTAATTTTACTGTATTTTCATCAATAAATGTTAAAGTTACTGGATTATCTTTTTGACGATATCTAAACTTTGTATTACATTTAATCGCTTCTTGTGGTTTAACACTTGGTATCCAGTTAACATCTGTAATTAAAGCTCCTGTAGACATCAACCAATCATTTTGATCTCCTTGGCAAATATATAAAATATTTTGATCATAGTTTTTACCAACGACAAACCAAGCATCACCTGAACCACCAATACCTAGCCCTTTTCTTTGACCAATGGTATAATACATGATTCCAATATGATCACCAATCACTTTACCAGTTTGAATATCAACCATCTTTCCAGGTTTTGCTGGAATATAATTTTGTAAGAATTGTTTAAAGTCTCTTTCTCCAATAAAACAAATTCCTGTACTATCTTTTTTATGAGCTACCGGTAAACCTAATTCTTCAGCAATTTTTCTAACTTCTTGTTTTGTAATATTTCCTAAAGGAAATAAAGAAGCTTGTAATTGTTTTTGATTAAGTTGACATAAAAAATATGTTTGATCTTTATTTTGATCAATTCCTTTTAACATCACTGAATCATTACCTTCATGATGTTCAACACGCGCATAATGTCCTGTTGCAATAAAATCTGCATTAAGTTCTTCAGCATATTCTAAAAATGCTTTAAATTTAATATGTTTGTTACATAAAATATCTGGATTTGGTGTTCTTCCTTTAGCATATTCATCAATAAAATACGTAAAAACCTTATCCCAATACTCTTTAATAAAATCGACTCTTCTAATTTCTATTCCAAGATGTTTAGCTACTGCTTTAGCATCGTTATAATCTTGTTCTTGAGGACAAATATCGTTATCATTTGTGGGATTACCTAAAATATCATTATTTAATTGGCTATCCCAGTTTCGCATAAATACGCCAATAACTTCATATCCTTGTTGTTTAAGCAAATAAGCTGCTACAGCAGAGTCAACACCTCCACTTAATCCTAAAACGACTCTTTTTTTCATAATCGTCCTCCTTCTCGTGTATTATATCAAAAACAAAATCAAAGTAAAACAATAAGACACAATAATAGCCCCTTAAAGGGGCTATTTCTTATTAACCTAATTGAGACATTGGCAACATTGCAGCACCGATTGCTCCACAATCATCAATTTCTTTAAATAATAGAGGGATATGATTTCTCATACCTACATGAATTTTACTGTTAAATCTTTTTTCAAGTTCATCCCAGAAATAAGCTTTAGATTTGAAAACTCCTCCACCTAATACGAAACAATGTGGGTCTACAGTATGAGCAACATTAGCAAGTAAAGTAGAGAAACCATCAATAAATTCTTCAGCAATTTTTTGACATGCTTCGTCTCCTTCAGCAGCTAATTTGAAAACATCACCTGCATGTTTTACTAAATCACCTTTAGCTTCTTTACCTTTTCTTGTAAGAGCTGTACCAGAAATTTCCCCTTCAACAGCACCTGGATTTAAAGCACCTTGTTTATAACCACCTGGTACAAGAATCATGTTTCCAATTTCTCCTGCATGTCCTCTACCACCTGATACTAATTTTTTATCAACAACAAAAGCTCCACCAACACCTGTTGAACAAGTAATAAAATAATTTGTTTTATAGTCTTTTCCTGCACCTAATACAGCTTCTGCTAAACCAGCAACATTGGCATCATTATCAATAAAAGTTGGTAATCCAAATTTTTCTTTTAGTTTGTGACAAATTGGATAATTTTCAAATCCTGGTAAGTTACTTGCCATAATCATAATACCAAGTTCTGTATCTACTGGTCCTGGAGCGCCAATTCCAATTCCTTCAACTCCTTGTAAACCACCGCATACAGATGTATCTAATGCTTCAATTTGTTTTATTATTTTGTCGCATACATAATCTGGTCCATTTTCACATTCTGTAGGTCCTTTAACTTCACTATAAGATTCACCATTTTCATCTACTAATAGGGTTCTTACATTTGTTCCACCTAAATCGATACCGATATAATATTTCATTCTATTTCCTCCTAAAATTATAATTAAATTATACAATAAAATATGTATTTAGAGAACGCCTTCAAATAAACTTTTTTCAATTTTTTGAAATTGCGCAGGTTTAGGACAAATAATCTCTTTTCCTCTTAAATAACTAAGTGAACCAAATGGATCAACAAAAGTAATTTTATAAGCATGTAAAAGTTGATTATTTAAACCAAATTGTTGTTTCATTTGTTTATTTAAAGCAAAATCACCATATTTACGATCACCTATAACAGGATGATCAATACTTGATAAATGTATTCTTATTTGATGCATCCTTCCTGTAATAATTTTAACTTCAACTAAGGAAAAATCATTTGTAGATCTTATTGGCTTTACAATCGTTTTCATCATTAGAGCATCTTTATCATCTTTTTTAACAAAGCGAACACGATCTTCATTATCTATCTTTTTAACATAACCTACGAGTTCTTGTTGTTTAGTAAGCTTTCCTTTACAAATCGTCATATAAGACTTTTCAATATGATGTCTTTTTTTCATCATCTCATTTAAATCTTGTAAAGCTGCCAATGTTTTACCAAAAATAACAATTCCACTTGTATTACGATCCAAACGATGTACTGGTCCTGGAGTAAATGTACTTTCTCTGCCTACATCTAATTCTCCTTTTTCTTTTAAATAACTTAAAACCTGATGAGAAAGTGTATTTACATTTTCTTTAGCATCCCCATGAACTAATAACCCTACTGGTTTATCAACAATTAAAATATTTTGATCTTCATATAATACTTTAAATTCTCTTTTTAAATCATAAATATCTTTTTCTTTTGTAAATTCATTAAATTTATCATCATAAAGAAACATTTCTAAAATATCATCTTTTTGTAGAATATATTTTTCATTTACTTTTTTTCCATTAATTTTAATATCTTTTTTTCTAAACATTTTATATATAAAATTACTAGGTGCATTACATAATAATTTTTTTAAATATTTATCGATTCTTTGATTTGCATCATTTTCTTTGATTACTATTTTTTTCATTTCTATCACCTATGTCATTATAACATAGTCTTAGCTAAAGTTAGCATTTATTTTTATGAAACCCTTTACATTTAAAATAAACATGTTATAATATACTTGTTAAGTGAAATGCATTCACTCTAACATACCCCCTATTATCATCCTTACGTAAATAATAGATGAAAAAAAGTATGCACCCCCGCATACTTTTTTTATTTTATTCATTTCAAAATAACGTATAATAGAATTATAAAATATAAAAGAGGTAAAAAAGATGGAAAAAAAAGTAAAAAGTGAAATAATCTACGATGGTAAAATCATCAAAGTCTATAAAGATCAAGTTGAATGCCCTAACAAAAGACTCGCAACAAGAGAAATCGTAAGACATCATGGCGGTGTAGGTATTTTAGCAGTCGTTGATGATTGTATCTTGCTTGTTAAACAATTTAGATATGCCTACAACAAAGATACTTTAGAAATCCCTGCCGGTAAATTAGAATTAGGTGAAGAAGCTGGACCTGCTGGTAAAAGAGAATTAGAAGAAGAAACAAGTTATAGCTGTAAATCTATGGAACTTATTAATGAAATTTATCCAACAACAGGTTATTGTGATGAAGTTATTCATTTATATCAAGCAAAAGATCTATTCAAAGTTGAAAATCCCCTTGAAGGAGACGAAGATGAATTTATTGACGTTATCTCTATGCCAATAGATGAAGCCTATAAAAAAATCATGAATAATGAAATCCATGATTCTAAAACTATCATTGCTATTATGAAAGCATATAATGATAAACATATAAAATAAAAACTGCTTATTCAGCAGTTTATTTTTTATTTGGCGGTCTGGACGGGACTCGAACCCGCGACCTCCGCCGTGACAGGGCGGCATTCTAACCAACTGAACTACCAGACCAAATAAAATGGCGGAGACAGAGGGATTTGAACCCTCGCGCCAGTTTCCCGACCTACACCCTTAGCAGGGGCGCCTCTTCAGCCTCTTGAGTATGTCTCCATCACATCAGTGCCCATTTATAATAACACCTAATTTCATATTTGTAAATAGTTTTTTGAAAAAAAAGACTAATTTTTTAGTCTTTTTTAAAAACATGAATTATTTTTCTTATAAAAGTAATGAGAATGAAATTTGAAATGATTGCCAGCAAAGCAATGACAGCCATTGATGAAAGCATATGATTTTGATAAACAAGCATTCTATATGATGGTATTATACTTATTAAAATATGTAAAACATTGAATAATACTCCAAATATAAAATTTATTATATCCACATATCCATTTATAATAATATTAATTGCTTTTCCAACTATAGAAGAATCTCCCGAAAAAAGTATTTGCAAAATCAAAGCTAAAAAGACAATAATAACCGCTATTAAAAGATTATATACAACATCAATAATTTTATTTAACCAATGATCTTGATCATCTTGAATTTCATCTTCCTCTTGGACTTGTTCTTGCTTTTCTTTATTTTCTTCATCAATTGCATTCCCATTGATAATATCCATAAGTTCGCTCATTCTTTGAGGATTTATTGAAGAGGTTTTTGAAAATAAAAATGTATCTTCTAAATCTGTTTTTGATTCTTGGTTTGTTTCTTTTACAATTTGATCATCAAATTTATCTTGCGTTTCTTGAACAAGTTCTTCATCTTCTTCATCATCAAATGAAAATCTTTTTTGTTTTTCTAATTCATCTATTAAAAACTTTTTAGATAAAATTTCATTAAAATAATCATAAGTTCTATTAACTAAAGCAATTAATTGCTCATCATCCTTATATTTATCCAATAATTCGTTTCTTGTACGTGATAATGTTTCCAAATCCATTTGCGCATTCATTCCTAATAAAGGTGAAAATAATTCTACAGAATCATATTTTGAAAACAAAAACATGTTCATAATATCTAATGGATTTTTCGTCACTTTAAATACGCTTGCTTTAATTTTATCACTAGCAGGTACTAAATCAGGCATATAAATAACATTTGCCAATAATTTGTTAGCAGCTTCAACCATTGATTCAAAATTAGCAACAACCATGACATGCTGAAAATCAACATTCATTTGTTGACAAGTCACTTCTAGAACTTCCTCATCAGGTAATGGTTTAAGATTTGAGTCTCCACCAATCAAAAAATCTATTTTTTCATAAATTTTAGCCAATTGCAAATATTGAATTGCTCTTTTTGTTTTATGAGTTGTATAAACTGCAATTTTGATATTTTTTTGCTTACAATACTGTATTAACTCATCAACACCTTCTCTTTTTATAGCAGGTTTCAACTTGACATATTCAAATAAGTCTTTTTCTACCATTCTATTAAAATCTTCAGAAGAAATATAATCAGACAATAATGAATGATCATACATGGTATTCATATTCCCTAACATCTTTGAAAAATCTTCACGAGTAGCAACTTTATGATATGTTTCACATGTACTTCGATAATAATTATATCTTAATCTGTTGAGGTCTAACAATCCACCATCTAATGTAAAAATAATCAATTTTATATTTTCACATGTTTGACTATAAAACATAAAATCACCCTCCCTTTTGTAATTATAGCATATATTTTAATAAATATATGCTAAAAAAATGTAGAACTTTCATGTAGAATTATATTTTTAACTATTACTTCACCCTATATAAAACATTATTCTAATAACTTTCCTAAAATAAGCTATAAAAAAAGCTTAAACTTCTAGTAAAATCTAGTGTTTAAGCTATTTTATTAATTGGTCTCCCCGCACGGTCTCGAACCGTGGACCCTCTGATTAAGAGTCAGATGCTCTACCAACTGAGCTACGGAGAGATAACAATGATATTTTAATACAATTTATTTTCAAAATCAAGAAAAAATAGATAATTTCTTAAAAATCTATTGAAATATAAAAACGATTATCTTCTTTATAAACTGTAATGACTTCTTGATCATAAAAGCATTTTATATTCATCAAATTACAAAACCAATCCTTATCTTTATTATACTGAAAAAGAATATTTTGTTTTGTATCAACAATAATAAAATCATAAAAGCTGAAATGTTGTAATAAATTTCTTAAAGTTATTTTTTCATCAAAAGCATCCGTTGATATTTCTCCGACCCCTTTTAAAGTATATAATGCCATCTTTATCACCTAGACATTATTATACGTTATTGTGTTTATATTCACAATATTTTTATAAAAATAAATCTATATAATTATAAATATAAGGAGGACATAACAATGATTGATTACTCACCGTTATGGCAAACAATGAAAGAAAAGAAGATTTCTCAATATGTTCTTCTACAAAATGGTATTGATCATAAAACTTTACACAGATTAAAAAATAATAGCAATATTACTGCTCTCACACTTGAGAAATTATGTTTGATTCTTGACTGCCAACCTAATGATGTTATTTCTTTTGTACAAAAATAGTTTTTTAGACTATTTTTTTATTTTACCCATATTTTCTACTATATGAACCATACAAATAATATGAGGGGGTGAATTATGCAAATCATTAAAAAAAATTATCATTGGGCTTCACCACTTTCCATTAGAAAAAAAACAAATAGAATTATCCTTCATCATGCACAAGCAAAAACATGTAGCGTAGAAGATATCCATCAATGGCATTTAAAAAGAGGATGGAGTGGTATTGGATATCATTTTTTCATAAAAAAAGATGGGACAATCTATCAAGGAAGGCCTGAAAACACCATTGGAGCTCACGCCAAAGGAGCAAATAGTGATTCTATTGGAATATGTGCCGAAGGGAATTTTATGCAAGAGAAAATGAATGCATTACAATTAAATGCTTTTATTGACTTAGTTTCATATCTTAAGAAAAAGTATTCTATCACTGATATAAAAAGGCATAAAGATGTAAATGCAACAAATTGTCCAGGCACTTATTTTCCTTTTTCAACGATTATTACTTCAAATCATATTGTTCAAGAAGACACATGGTTACAACGTCTAAATAAAGAAATAAAACGACAAGGCTTTAGTTTTTATCCAACAGTTAAGAAAAAAGCCCGCGGAGAAATTACAAAACTTATTCAAGAACGCCTTAATTTTGTAGGATTCAATTTAAAAATAGATGGTATATTTGGTTCTAATACTGAAAAAGCAGTTAAAAAATTTCAAAAAAATAGAAATTTAAAAAATGATGGTATTGTCGGTAAAAAAACATGGGCCTATCTTATAAAAGGTATAAAAGTATAAAAAAACTCCTATACGGAGTTTTACATAAAAACTAATAAAACAATCGCCACCAAATTATTGATCATATGCATTAAAATTGGTACACATATTGTTTTCTTTTTCTCATAGGCATAAGAGAATGCAAATCCCATTCCACCATATGAAAGCAAATAAATGAGTTGTGTCAAATCCCCAGCAAATAAAGCTGAATAAATGTGTAAAAAACCAAACAAAAATGAACTTGCAAAAATAGCTAACCATTTATTTCTATCTCTAAGGCTTCTAAAAACAAGACCTCTAAATAATAATTCTTCCAAAATAGGCGCCAATATAACAGATTGAAAAGCCATTAATAAAACACCATTATTTAAATAATTTTCAAATAAAAGTTGATTAGCAGAATCATTAGATCCTCCACCCAAAACAAAATTAATAATCAAATTAGCTGCAATTGAAATTCCATAAATCATTGCAACACCAATTGTAATAGAATAAACAAAATTATCCATTAAGTTTTCTTTAAATCTTTTTATATTATCAATTAAAAAATCTTTTAAAAGCCATACAACCAAAATAAAACTTGCTAGCGAACAAACTAAATTTAAATAAATTCCTAAAACTGTTGTATCTCTTGTAATATTTGTATATTTTAATAAAAGATAAATTCCAAAATTAGCAAACCTTGGTATGACATACAAATATAATGGAAACAAAAGAATAAACCCTATTGCTTTTTGCTTTCCATTAATTCTTCCAGCAAAACTTTCATTCATCATAAACATCCCTTCAACTATAGCTGTTCCACAATATTCTTATCTTCATAGTCTAATTCTTCATAGAAAACAGCTAAACATGTATTAAGTTTAACCCCATAAAAATAAGTACTAAAAAAAGTAGAAATAACACCCGTAAAAAATGTCGCTAAAAAATCAATTGGCAGAATCGTTTCTACAAACATCGCAATAACACCAGATGTTAATCCAGCTAAAATCATCCAACCAAAAAATGAAAATTCTAATTTAAATAAAGTCCATTTATTTCCATTCATTAATCGACTAGATTCTTTTAATGCCTTTAATCCTGTATAATTATATTTTTGTAAAACATAATTAAATAGTCCAAATCTTAATGATAAATAAACAGCTACAATTGCTATTACGATAACAAGTATAAATCCAAATGAAAACATATCAGATAATGAAGCTACAATATTTACTAAATCACCTTGAGCAATCGTTGATTTATCGACATACATTAAAATAAGTTGTGATAAACTTTTAAATTGAGCGTCTGTCATTGTTGTATACATCAAAACCATTCCAATAACAGCAATTATAATTCCTGCAAAAGCAATTATAACATTATATAAAAAATATGTTGGAAATAGATTTCCAAATTGTTTAATACCTACCAAAGTGTCTTCTTTTTCATCAACTGACTGACCATTGTTATTAACAACTTTCAAAGAAGCCACAACTACTCCATGTCCTAAAGTCATTGTAAGAATACTTAACATTAAACTTATAATAGTACCTAAAATTCCATTAAATATTCCTGATAAAGCCGAAAATAAAGCTTGGATAATCCCAATGTATAAAATCACCTTAAACAGTTGATTTGGTTGTCTTAAAACCTCATTTGCTTTATTTTTGATATCATATATATTCATATCTTTCACCATCCTATAAAGGCATTATAGCAAATATTATATTTGATGAAAACTATTTTAAACCCAAACTTGTTTTAATAGCTTCATTCACTTTCTTCATAAAGTAATCATTTAAAGAGCCTAATTTTTCATGAAATCTTATTTTATCAATCGTACGAATTTGTTCTAGCAAAATAACCGATTTCTTTTCTAATGAATCACAGCGAATAACAACATGTGTCGGAATAGGATTTTTTGTTAGTTTAGAAGATATTGGTGCAATAATAACCGTTGTAGAAAACTTATTACCCTTATTATTTTGTAACACTAAAACCGGTCTTATGCCTCCTTGTTCACTTCCGACAACTGGTGAAAGATCTGCATAATAAATATCTCCCCTATTAATCATAAAATAACCTCCTATTGCATTTTATGATTCGTTTTTCATAATATGATAATTGCTTTTTTAATATATTTATTTATGCTATGATATAACACGAATAATAAAAAGAGGAGATACTAAAATGATTAAAGCAATTATTTTTGATATGGATGGTTTAATGATTGATAGCGAAAGAGTGACTTTTGAATGTTATCAAGAAAGATTAAAAGATATGAATTTAACAATGGATGAAGAATTTTATAAAACATTATTAGGTAAACCTATTAAAGGAATTTATCAAAGATTTTATGATGTTTATGGAAATGATTTTCCTATTGAAACAGTAATTCAAGATGTTCATCAATTAATGGCTGAACGTTTCGAAAAAGAAGGTGTACCTGTTAAAAAAGGACTTGTTGAATTATTACATTATTTAAAAGAAAATAATTACAAAACAATCGTTGCCACTTCAAGTAACAGAGATCGTGTAGATAAAATCTTAGCACAAGCTAAAATCACTGAATTTTTTGATGATTCTATTTGTGGAGATGAAGTTTCTAAAGGAAAACCAAATCCTGAAGTTTTCTTAAAATCATGTCAAAAACTTGGTGTTAATGTGGACGAAGCTATTGTTTTAGAAGATAGTGAAGCCGGAATTCAAGCAAGCTATGATGCAAACATCAAAGTCATCTGCATTCCTGATATGAAATACCCAGAAAAGCAATATGAAGATAAAACATTTAAAATTCTAAAAGATTTAACTGAAGTTACAGCTTATTTAAAAAGTCTCTAATTAAAGAGACTTTTTTAGTATATCATAAATTAAATCAACAACACGTTTTGTATTTTTACCATCTTGATATTCAAAAAACATATTTTTAAAAGCTTCTAAATCTCCAACTTCCTTCTTTTGAATCCCTTGAATCAACTCGTTTATAGTTTTACAAATTTTTCCTGGAAATAAGTCAGTATTTACATAACATCCAACATCTTTTAAATAATCATTTAAATCTGGAACATAAAAATACATTGGTTTATTCAAAATAGAATAATCAAAAACAATTGACGAAAAGTCAGAAATCAACATATCACTTAAAGCAAACAATTCATGTGTATCTTCATTAAACATATCAATAATACGAGGATGCTGTGGAAGACAAACATTTTTTAATAATGGATGCAATTTATAAATAAGATACGTATTTTCATCAAAAGAATTTATTAACTTTTCACCATCAAATGGAAGCATTGTAAAACCTTGGTAAATATTTCCCCTAAAAGTAGGAGCGTATAAAATAATTTTTTTATTCTTCAACATTGGATACTTAGCTAACAATTTATTTTTAGATACTTTTAAATAATTATCATCAAATAAACAATCTACCCTTGGCATACCAGTAACAACAACGTTTTCTTCTTTAACAGAAAAGGCCTCACCATATGGCTTTTTCCAATAAGAACTATTTGCTATCACATAATCATAATTTTTAATTGGATATTTCCTAGCAAGTGCATTCCCAAATTTTTTTATTGCACCACAAGCATGCCATACTTGTATCACATTGACACCTTCTCTTTTAAAAGTAGAAACAACATAATTATTATCTCTTATAATAACCACTTTTGATGTATTAATTACAAAAAGCTGTTGAATACAATTAAGCATATATAAAAAGTTTTGTTTTATTCCTTGTTGATCATACTCAATAACAACTTTTTTGAGATTTAATTGTTTATCTTGTTTTAAAACATCATAAATCAATTTCATATCAGAATCTAAATATTTAGATTCCAAAGAAACAAAGGCAACTTGATTTTCTTTTATTTTAAATCTCTTAACAAAAATATTCAAAAATCCCAAAATAATATTTAATATTAATTTTTGTAATCCCATCTTAGCACCTACTTAAAAACAATATCAACTACTCGCTTAGACGCTTTACCATCTTCATGATTATTAAAACGTTGATTAAACTTATCTAAACGTTGATAATCGTAACCTTTTTTAATTTCTTCTAATAGTTGATTCTCATCTTCAATAATATCTCCAGGTAAATCATGATAAATATCTAAATAAAAACCTCTTAGTTCATCTCGATAATGAATCAAATCATACATATAAAAATAAATAGGTCTTTTTAAAATAGCATAATCAAAGAAAACACTTGAATAATCAGTAACTAAAGCATCCGCAATAATGTATAAATTAGAAATATCTTCATTTGCTTCTACAAAATAAACAAATCCTTGATATTGATCAATATCAAAATCATTAACAATTAAATAATGAGGCTTAAATACAATAACATATTCATCCCCTAATATTTTTTGCCATTTATCAAAGTGAACTTCTAATTTAAAAGTATAACCTTTGGTTATATAAGAATTATCTCGCCATGTTGGTGCGTAAAGAAGTACCTTTTTATCAAGAGGAATCCCTAATTTTTTCTTAATGTTTAAAACATCTTCTTCTTTATAGTTTGTTAAAAAATCATTTCGAGGATAGCCAGTTTCAATCAACCTTTCTCTATTAATTCTAAAAGCACTTTGGAAAACTTCAGTTGTAAAAGCACTTGGAGAAATCATATAGTTATACTTTTTAACATCTTGTGCGTATGTTTCATGCATCATTTCTTCATTCATGCCACTTCGATAAAAAGTTGTTCCTTCAGGAACTTCTATATCAAACGCTAATTTTTTAAGCGGTGTTCCATGCCATGTTTGTAAATATATTTGATTTTTCTTTTTTAAAACATACATTGGTAATTTGCAATTTGCAATCCAATATTGACTTCTTGCAAGATAAAAGAAATAAGGAATTGAAAAATATTCAATTACTTTAGCATTTTCAATAGAAATATTTTTCTTTTTATGATGCTTAATAGCCCATATAAAACGATAATCTTTAAACTTATCTTGTTGTCTCATATATTCATAAATAGCTCTAGGATTATCACTATATCCCTTACCATGAAAAGCAATAAACAATACTGTTTTTTTATGAGTTGGTATTAACTTATAAGTTATTCGATAAATAAACTTAATTGTTTTACCTAAGATATTTTTTATTAGTCTAAGCATTTTTAAACCTCCTTATAAAAATAAGGGGTAACCCCCCCTTATTTAAATACTGCTTCAACTGCTCTTTGTGAAGCATTTCCATCATCGATAGAACAGAATTTATCATAGAATACTTCATAACGTTGAGCATACTTTTGATTCATTTCATCAAGATGTTTAATTTGATCAATTACTTCTTTAGTCGAATAAACTAGTGGACCAGGAAGTTCTTTTTCCATATCAATATAGAAACCTCTTAAAACATCACGATATTTATCTATATCATAAGTATAGAATAACATTGGTCTTTTTAAGTTAGCATAATCAAAGAAAACACTTGAATAATCTGTAATACAAATATCAGAAATTAAATAAATTTCAGTAATATCATCATATTTAGATAAATTATAAGCAAAATCTTCAACTCCTGTAACATCTAAAGCATCCGCAATATAATGATGTGTTCTAAGCAAGATGACATATTCGTCTCCTAACTCTTTTTTCATCATTTCTAAATCTAATTTTAACTTAAATTTATATTGCCCTTTTCCATAGTATTCATCATCTCTCCATGTTGGTGCATATAAAATTGTTTTCTTATCTAATGGAATATGAAGTTTCTTTTTCAAATCTAATGCAATTTGATCTTTATTCGGCGCATACAATAAATCATTACGAGGATAACCAATTTCTAACATTGTTCCATTTGTATACATAAAACAGCTTTTAAAAATATCACTTGAAAATTTATTTGCTGCAATTAAATAATCCCATTCTTGTTTTTGACGATAAAATTGAGATTTATAAGTTGGAGAAGCTGCAGTCACTTCTTCTTGATCAAAGGCTAAACGTTTAAGTGGTGTTCCATGCCATGTTTCTAAGAAAACTTGACCTTCTCTTTTTCTAAACCATAACGGTTGTCTAATATTAAAAACAAAATATTTAGATTTAGCTAGATAATACGCATATTTCTTCGTAAATCTCTTAACAATGATTCCTTCATATGGAAGTTTTTCTTTAGGATCATTTAAAACCCAAATAAATTTATATTTTCCTGGATAATTTTTAGCTAAATATTCATATATATATTTTGGTGAATCAGCATAACTTTTACCCATAAAAGTTTCAAACATAATCCAATTTTCTTCAATAGGTTCATTGATATATTTATGACGATATAAATACTTATTAATTTCATTTTTATTTTTTAATATCTTTTTCATCTTATTTTTAGCAAGATGTTTAGCAATCACTTTTTGTGTTTGTTGTAAATCATGATTTCTAGCAAGTTTAACCATCTTTCTTTGATAATGAGACATATTTTTCAATAAATCATTCCTTACATCCTGCATTAAAATAGACATTTGATCAAATCTTTCATCTCTCCAAAAATCATCTTTAGATCTTCTAATTTTTTTAGCAAAGAAATTACTATAATATTTAATCATTTTAGAATCTAAATAATAACGAATTCTACTTTCTTTATCTACTAAAGAAATTGCATATTTATAAACATTAATAAATTCATCAAATTTAGTTTCATCTTTAATTTGTGACAAGGCTGGTGTATTAATTGGATCATTATGTTTTCTTTTAGCGTATAATGTATTTTCATTAAACCCTATCTTATGACCATACATAACAAGTCCTTCTACAAAAGGTAAATCACTATAATAAATAAAATCTTCATTAAAACGTAAATGATTATCTTCAATTAAACTACGTTTAATTAAAATATTTAAAACTGATATATTACGAATTCCTTTCTTCGCTCTAATTAATAAATCAATTCTTCTTTGTTCATCACTATTATCTATTTCAGAATAATCTTTTTCTAAAAATTTATGATTACGATCATCATCTTTATCTTTCAAATTTAATTCTTCATTTTTTTCATCCCCCATGGTTTCAAAAACTTGTTTTTTAAACCATGTAATCCATCTTCTACCAACAACTAAATCTAAATCTTGTTGCATGGCATCTTGAAGTAAATAAGATAATGTTTGAGGCATAATATAATCATCACTATCAATGAAATAAATATAATCTCCTGTTGCATTTTCTAAACCAAGATTTCTTTTTTTAGCAACACCTTCTTCAATTGAACAAGGAATGACTTTTAAAGATATTTTATCTTTATATGTGTCTACTAATTGTTGAAATTTTTGATCATCTTGACTTCCCACTAATAATGTTTCAATTTCAACATTTTCTTGTTCACTTAAACTTTCTAAACAATCTTTTAAATATTGATAATATCCTTCATAAGGGACAATCACACTGATTTTCATACAACTCTCCTTTATTATAATTTATCTTTTAAATCATCTTTGATTTTAGTTGTAGAAATACCTTCTGTACGAGGTAAATAAACTACTTCACAATAATCTTTTAAGAAATCAAATTGACCTTTCCAATCATCACCCATGACAAAAACATCAACATCATGTTCTTGAACATCTTTTATTTTTTGATCCCATGATTCTTCTAAAATAACTTCATCAACATATTTAATAGCTTTTAAAATAGCCATACGATCTTGATCACTATGATAAGCTTTCTTACCTTTTTGGGCATTAAAAGCATCACTGCTGACTGCTACAATCAAATAATCTCCTAATTCTTTAGCACGTCTTAAAATATTCAAATGCCCAACATGGAACAAATCAAAAGTTCCATATGTGATAACTTTCTTCATCCTATCTCTCCTATCTCTTCATTTTATCTAATAATTTTTCCCAAAAACCAATTTTAGGATTTTGAACAATTCGACTTGCAAATTTTTCATCATTTAATTTTTTCTTTTCTTTTTTCTTTAAACTATTATAAAAATCAACATATTCTGCATATTCATCGCATACTTCTTCAACATCACCATATTCTTTTAAACGGCCACCTTCAATCCACATAGCCTTTTGACAGAATCCTCTTACTTGCGGTAAAGAGTGAGAAATGAAAATAATGGTTTTCCCTTGATCTTTTAGTTCATTCATTTTATCTAAACATTTTTGAGCAAATCCTTTATCTCCAACCGACAAAGCTTCGTCTACAATAATAATATCAGGATTTAAATAAAGTGAAATTGAAAAACCTAATCTTGATTTCATCCCACTTGAATATTTCTTAACGGGTTGATATAAGAAATCACCAATTTCAGCAAATTCAATAACACCTTCAGTAATTTCTTGAATTCTTTTTCTAGAAAGTCCTAGTAATGCTCCTTTAACATTAATATTTTCAAGCCCTGTAAGTTGCATATCCAATCCTGTATTGATTGCAATTAATGCTTGTTCTCCATTAATATCCATTGATCCTTCATCAATTTGTGAAATACCTGCTAAAATCAATGACAATGTCGATTTACCAGAACCATTTGTTCCTAAAATTCCTACAACTTCTCCCTTAGGAATTGTAAAAGTAATATCATTTAAAGCATAAAATCTTTGCGTAACTGAACTTTTTGATTTACCATCATTTTTCTTTTTTAATTTATATATTTTTGAAACATGTTCAAATTTAATTGCATAATCTTCCATTATTACCACCTAAATCATATCAATAAATTTATGTTTAAATTTATACATCATCATACTACCAATTGTAAAAATTACAATAACAAACACCCAAAAGAAAAGCATTTGTTTCCAATAAAATAAAATACCATGATGATATAAGAAACAATCTCTATAGCCACATACAATATAATAAATTGGATTAGCTTTCATAATATATCTTACTGTCATTTGCCATCCATATTTATGCAAACGAGAAATTGGCCATAAAATCGGTGTTAAATAAAGCAATAGACGCATACATGCTAAAATAAGCTTTCTTGTATCACGTGCTAACATATTTAAAACTGATGTAATCATGGCAAGTGAAATCGTTAAACAAATTGCAGCAAAAAGATAATAAACAAGTTCAAGCCAATAAAGTGATGGCATGATCCCTTGTGTAAGCAAAAATACAATTAATATAGCCATCAAACAAAAATGATTAAATAATTCTTTACCTACAACTGTTGCAGGTAAAACTGATACTGGAAATTTCATTTTTGTAATGACATTACGTTTAGCATAAATGGCATTGGCACCATTAGTAATACATGGGCTAATAAAAAACCACACAACCATCCCACATAACATCCATTGAATAAAAGGAATCTTTCCTACAGCCTTTCTATTCATAATTAAACCAAATACAAAATAATACGTCATAATTTGAATTGCTGGATTAGCAAAATTCCAAAAGACACCTAATCTTGAATCTCGCATATCAGAAAGCAATTCATACTTTGAAATACAATATATACGATACAAATTTGTAAAGTTTTCTTTTAATACATATCGAATACTTTTAAACATAATTACCTCCAAAAAGTAAACCTATTATTACTTTTACATCATACCACTATTTTTTGCAAATAAAAACAAAAAAAAGGAACAATGGTCTAAATTACCATCATTCCTTAAAAATATTTATTTATTCATCCATGATTCATCACTTGGATCAACTTTCCAAGCTTTTAATTTTTCCATATCTTCATGTTTAATATAATCATGTTCTTTAGCAACTTCAATTAAAGTATCATAATTTGATAAAGTTACAAATGGACAATGTGCATTTTCAAAATTAACTGTTGCTTTATCTAAACCATATGTAAAGATAGCAATAAGTCCTAATACTTCACATCCAGCTTCTCTTAAGGCTTCTACACATTCTAAAGAAGAACCACCAGTTGAAATTAAATCTTCAACAACAACAACTTTCATTCCTTCTTTAACAACACCTTCAATACGATTATTACGTCCATGAGATTTAGCTCCTCCACGAACATAACCCATTGGTAAATCTAAAATATCAGCAGCTAAAGCAGCATGTGCAATACCTGCAGTTGCAGTTCCCATTAAACATTCTGCATCTGGGAAATTATCCTTTACAAGTTTAGCAAGCCCTTGTTCAACATCTTTTCTAACTTTAGGATAAGATAAAGTTAAACGGTTATCACAATAAATTGGTGATTTAATACCACTTGCCCAAGTGAATGGTTCATTTGGTCTTAAAAAGACAGCTTTAATATCTAATAAATCTTTAGCAATAATTTTTTTCATTTCTATTCTCCTTGAAAATCTTGATAAACTTTTTTATATGTAGCAAGAGGATCTTGACTTCCTGTAATTGTTCTACCAACAACAATATAACTTGAAGTTAATTCTTTTGCCATTGCTGGTGTTGTGACACGTTTTTGATCATTAACACTATCACTTGCAAGACGTATTCCTGGTGTAACTGTTAAGAATTCTTGTCCTAAATGATCATGAATGATTTTTGATTCTAATGGTGAACATACAACACCATCTAATCCTGCTGCTTTAGCATTTTCAGCCCATTTTAACACAACATTTTCTAATGGTTCATGAATTAATAATTGATTATCTAATACATCTTGATCTAAAGATGTTAAACATGTTACAGCAATACATAAAGGTCTTTTACCACCTGTTTTTCCTTCTTCTAGCCCTTCAATAGCAGCTTTCATCATGTCAATACCACCAGAAGCATGAACATTGACCATATCTACATCTAATTTAGCAAGTTGTCTCATTGCACTTTTTACAGTATTTGGAATATCATGTAATTTTAAATCCAAAAAGATCTTATGTCCCATTTCCTTAATCATCTTAATGATTTCAATTCCTTCTCCATAAAACAATTCCATCCCTACTTTTACATAAAGACTTTCTCCCTCAAATTGTTTTAAGAAGTTTTCAACATCACTTTTTGTCTTAAAATCAAGAGCAATACAAATTCTACTTTCGTTCATAAAAGCCTCCTTATTATTCTTTTTCTATTATATCAAAATTAATACTTCTATTCTATACGATTTATTTATTTTTTTGATATTCTTCTAATAAGTGTTCTCCTAGCATTTCAAATGTCCAATTAAAATTTGTTGCCGTAACAATAGCTTTTAAACAAAGCTTTTGATTATCTTTTAAAAGATACAATATTTGATCCATTTTTGATGATGAAACATTTGAAAAAAGAATAATTGCTGGCTCAATTTTCTTATTTTTAGATTTCTTTATTTTCTTATTTAAAATATCTTTTACTTTAGTTTGTATCATTTGAGCTGTTAATTGAATTACTTCTATATTCATCATCACACACATTTGTAATAATTGATCTTTATGATCTATTTTTTCAATATTATAAACAATCAGTTTTGAATTCATAAATTCTCCTTTATATACAAAAAAACAGCTATAAAAGCTGCTTTTCTTATTAACCAAGTCTGTTGTAGTATTCTACGATTAGTGCTTCGTTAATTTCTGAGTTTAATTCAGATCTTTCAGGTAAACGAGTTAATTTACCAGTTAATTTATTAGTATCAACTTCAACGAAAGCTGGAGTTGCAACTTTATTTTCTAAAGCTTCTTTAATAACTGCTAAATTTAATGATCTTTCTCTTACTTCGATAACATCACCAACATTTACTCTGTATGATGGGATATCAGTTTTAACACCATTTACTAAGAAATGACCATGGTTTACTAATTGTCTAGCTTGTCTTCTTGTAGAAGCAAAACCTAATCTATAAACAACATTGTCTAATCTTCTTTCTAATAAGCATAAGAAGTTATAACCATGAATACCTTCCATTTTACCTGCTTGATTGAATGTGTTGTGGAATTGTTTTTCATTAACTCCATACATATGTCTTACTTTTTGTTTTTCTGCTAATTGTAATCCATATTCAGTTTGTTTTTTTCTTTTTTGTCCATGTTGACCTGGAGCATAAGCTCTTCTGTTTAATTCTTTCCCGTTTTCTAAGATTGAGAATCCTAAACGACGAGAGATTTTCCATTGTGGTCCTGTATAACGTGCCATAAATTTTCCTCCGTATTGTTTTATTTGCATAAAGCAATAACATTGCATAGATCAATTGATAAGTGTTAATATTAAGCATTTCCCATTGCAGCTAGGTACTTTGCAATCATTTGATATTAACGCGTTTTTCAATACTCTATGTGCTGCTATTCATTTACTGCCTTGTCATCATACTATATATTTATAACAATGTCAAACATTATTTTTATTCATAGATTCACTATTTTTTATCAATTTTACATATTGGATGTCTAATCACTGTTTTCCATTTTTCCGGTGCTACTTTACGAGCATCTGATAAATAAATTTCATGATGTAGTCTTGATTTACTAAAATCATTTCGATAGCCTTTTTCTTGAAGATATTGATTCATTATTTCTACGGTTGTCACTTCTTTATCAAAAGGACCATGATGCATCATTTGTACGCATAGCCCTTCTTCAAAAGTAAAAAACTCTGCTTTTGAACAATCGATTTTCTTTTTTATCAAAGCCCTCTCTACCGCCCAAGCAAAATCTTTCTTTGAAACAAACTCAGGCAATCTAATAACTGAAATCCAATTAAATGTTTCTTTATGAAAAAGATCTATATCTTCTACATCCTCTTGCCACCAGAATCCTTCAAGCGGTGGAACAACATATTCATAAAAACCCTCTATTTTATATTCTGTTTTATAACTCATTTTTAATATATAGGCCACCGCATAGAGAATACTGATTGCTTGTTGGTACATTCCTTTTTCTTCATTAGGATTTCCTTTTCCCCTTACAGCAATAAAATTAAATGAAGGTATATTGATAATTTCTGGTTTATTTTTAGGTCTATAATATTCTTTATATTCTTTTTTAAAATCAAATGTCATTGTTCTACTCTCCTAAGCGATTGGAAGTTGAATTTCTGTGAGCCATTCATCAACCGATTCCTTATTCCAAATACCATCTATATAACATTCTCTAGCAAGACCATTTACATGATAATCATTTTCTTCTACATATTTCATAAGAAAACTATAAGCTTCACCAATTTCATCATAAGCTCCTTTATAAAAAAGACTCAATACTTTTGTTGCTGAGATTTTTTTAAATTTAATTTGTGTACTTTCTTTCCCCATACTTTCTACTGATTCATATCGACAAATCATAATATCTGTTTCCTTATGTTCTTTATCTAGGTATTCACAAAATTCATACGGTGGCTTTGTACATTTTATTTGGGGATTCAATTTCTTAAATTCTTTTTTTAGACTTGGAATAATTTTCATCATATCTGAATAATTATCCACTTTCACTTCACTATAATAAACGATTATTTCAGGTATTTCTTTTACTGTTACTTGATAGCTCATTTCATCATTTTCCAAAATATGATTAATGATAGAAAGACGTGTTTCAATGTCTTCTTTTTGACTTTTTAATAATTTTGCCTTAGCAATAAGTATTTTCTTTTTATCCATTCCTTTGTAAATTGATTTAATTTCTTCAATCGTTAATCCTAATTGTCTATAAGATTGAATCATTGCTGCTTTAGTAAGTTGACTTGTCTTATAAAAACGATAACCCGTTTGAGAATCTACCTCATCAGGAATGAGGAGTCCTTCTTTTTCATAAAAACGTAAAGCTTTGATTGTTAAATGCGATAGTTTTGAAAATTCACCTATTTTTAACACGGTTACACCCTTCTTTCTATTTCTTATTATGAATTCTCCCCTAAGGGGAGAGTCAACTATGATTTTATTTCTGCAATGACTCTACAAGGAAGGCCTGTTATATTCGTATAGTTCATTGGATAAGTATGTGCAATAAAATGATCATTGTTTTCTAATACCGCTTGTAAATGACAGAGATTTTCAATAATAAAAACATCATGATTTGCACAATGTTGATCCATAGGCGTATGTTCCTTCCCTCTTCTAACACCTGTAAAATCTATACCAATCATAGATATATTTCTTTTTAACAATTCTTCAAGTAATTCATTTGATAATTGAGGATGCTTTGAAAAGTATTCTTTTGTCCCATAACCAATAGTTTCAATAAAACCTGTATAAAAAGCAACAAACATCTCTTTTTCAACTTGATCAATAGCTATATCACTTATATCAATCTCTCTATCTTTAACATGACTTACATCAAATACAACTGCTTTTCTTTCAGTATAGTCTAGTGGAAATTCTTTATCCATCACATCAAAATGTGTTCCTAAATGTCCTACTAATGCTTTTTTCTCATTTCCTTGAGCATCTTTTACCATCTTTGGGGTAATTTTTAATGTAATATCTATCTTCATCTTTTTCTCGTCCTTAAAATTTTAAAAATTAAATACATCAAAATTGTAGCACATATTCTTTTATAAAAAAACGAAGGAAAATTCTAAAAAGAATCTATCCTTCATGATCATAATTACATATTTGCATTGCTATTCCATTTTCCATTAACGTAAAGCCATTTTTCTTATAAAACAACATATTATTTTTATCTTCTGGCATCACTTCAAGATACATAAAATCTTTATACTTTTCCTTAATATAGTCAATCATTTTACTTGCAATTCCCTTTCCTTGGTAGTCAGGATGAACAAGAACATAATGGATTTGCGCTAACATTTCCGTATCATCCAACACTCTTATAAGTCCCACAAGAAAATCATCATCCCATACAGTAAGTACCGTTGAAGAATTCATAAGCGCTTTGTATAAGCGTTTAGGATAATTTCCAGAAACCCAGTTAATTGATAAAAATAATTGTTGTACTTGTTCTTGTGTAAATATTTTTTCTTCTGTATATTTTAACATACTTTCTCCTATCCATGGTGGTCACATTTTTGACATTGAACCATTTCATTTTCATTATCTTCTTTATAAAAAATTCCTGACCACTTACAAATACTTTGTAGAATTGGAACAACAGATTGCCCCTTTTCTGTTAAAGAATACTCGACCCTTGGAGGAATTTCATCATAAGATTTTCGATCGATAAGACCATCTTCTATTAAATCTTTTAACGTTGAGGCCAGTACCGCATCTGTAATATTATACATTTCTTTGCGAATTTCACTATATCGTAATTTTTTATGAGCGAATAATACACAGATAATACGTGAACGCCATTTTCCACCAAATAAGGTAAGTCCATATTCAAGAGGACAACGTATATCATCATCTAATTTTTTCTTATATTTTGCCATCTAAAAATCACCTTCAATCTCTTTTTTCAAATTATAGATTAAAGGTGTTCTTTTTTAAAGTAACTATTAAATTTATGAGTATCTTTTTTTAGATTTCTTTTTTATTATCTGCACCTGGTGTTGTTACAATGACTTTTACAGGTGTCACAACAAGAGCTCCTTTTGCTGTTGCAGCACCATTGAACATTTTTTCAACCATCGCTTTAAATGTATCTACTATTTCACCTTCTGTCATGTATTCTGCAGTCCCTTTTATTTGATACCCTTCTAAACTTTGTCCATCATAAACTGAAATAGCAATTTTCCCATCATTTTCTTTAAGATTATTTAATGTTGTTTCTAAAAAAACATCACCAATAACAAGCTTTCCTTCATTAGTAACATCTTTAAAAGCAACAGGTACAACGTTTGGTTCATTATTTGTACATGTTGCAAGATCCCACATATTATTTTTTAATACTTTTACAACTGATTCATTTAACATTAATTTTACCTCCATTATTATTTTGTATTTGTCACTTTCGACATACTCATATTAATGGATTTACTTTTAGAATCATAGATATCAATAAATTTATAAGTTACTATTAAATTTCATAGTTTAAAAAATACGGAGCTATATACTCCGCATTCTCATCATTTAATTTTATTCTTTACACCATTTCTTTAAAGCATTGGAAAGCTTTTCATCGATATCTTTTCTTGTTGCTTCACATTCATTAGGATAATCTTTAGCAGCTTTAAAAATAAAACGTAAAACAAATTTAAGTCCTATTGGTAAAGCTTTACGAAGTAAAGATTCCGGTAAAACAAAATGTGTTCCATGTTCATAAACAAGAGCTGTATACTCACAACTGTGAGGATGTGTTTTTAAACGTTGATCCATACGTCGAATATATTTTCCTGTTTCCCAGAAAGAATCATCATCTGCTCCAACAAGAAATAAACTTCCTTTTATATTTTCAACTTTAATCATTTCTTCCTCTGTATGTTCTCTTGCTTTTTCAGAATCAATGAATAAACATGTGCTTCGTTCAATATCTCCAGAACCTTTTGTTTCTTCTTCAACCTTTTGCCAATAAATTGGATGTTCATACACAAATGGCATATACGCTAAAGGTTGCCCTTTCCAAGAAAGTGTTGATGCACCGGGAATTGGCCATTCTTTACAACCATCTTTATTTCCTTGTTCAAATCCTTGCCATATAAAATCACTTGGCGTAAGTGCAAAAGTCAAAGTAATATCCGAAAAAAATGAAGCAGCCACAAGTGCATCCATCCCCGTTGTACTCATTCCTACAATACCAATTTTTTTATTTCCGTTATTTTTTAACCATTGAATCGCTGTTTCTATTCTTTCTAACGGATAATTGACATGACTATAATCTTTCTTACCCGGTGACATACAAAGAACATTGACACCATTTTTATGAAGCCATTTAGCACCACACTTTGCCATATAATCATTAGGATCATCCCCAAACATTCCAATCATTGCACAATGAGATTCCTTGGGATTTATATAATAGGTCCCATAAAAACCATCTTTTTCTGTATCAAAAAATAATTTTTCCATGAATTTCCTCCAACATATCATTAAATCTTTCGACTCACTAAAAATCCGTTTTCATCTTTTACTATTTCATATTTCTTTGCCATTGGATTTTTACTACCAACAATACAGTAATCACACTTATCGCAGTTTCCACAAGTTCCTTGACGAATAAGTGTTCCATGAAGTTGGCTGATTCCCCAATAATCAGCATTACAAAATAGTGGAAGTACATGCATTAAATTATATTTCTTCGCAAACTCGGCATTAGGACATTGTAAAAAATGATATCTTGCCACGTGATTTTCTTTATCATAAGGCTTTGATACATTACAAAAAGTTGCTGGATATTGAAGGTATTGTTTTCGATCTTTATGACCAACAATATGAAAAACTTTATCAATAAGCCACATATCAAAACTTCTATTTAAATTAAACATCTTACCTAACTTTTCAAAAGGTCCCATAAATAAATGTGTTACAAGCTCTTGAAGTTCTTCAACTGGTGGATGATCTGGTAGAAGTGGATAAAGAGAAAAAATAATGATACTGCCATAAATAGCAAGCGCATGCGCATTTTTCTTTCCCCCATAATCAGGGATTTCTTTTAAATAATGATCATATTGTTTACAAGTAGCATTCCAAATTTTTTGACCTTCGTCACTGTCATATCGTTTGTTTAACCATTCTTGTACTTTTAAACACATTTCTTTCATCTCATTTAAATCCATCCACTTGCACCTTCTTTACTTTCTAGTTTTTATTATTCTTGAATCCACCCAAAATGTACACAGGCATTATAAATACCATCTTGATCACATGGTGTAGTTACATAAGTTGCTTTTCCTTTTAATTCATCAATAGCATTTCCCATCGCAATACTTGTCCATTCATCTCTAAACATACTTAAATCATTTTTTTCATCACCAAAAACAACGACATCTTTATAATCACCTTTAAAATGATCAACCATCATTTTAATACCAACCGATTTATCTCCTGGTTCTACAAATAAATATTCTTTATGGAAACGACACCAAGGTAATTCTTTTAGTGCTTCTAATTTTTGTTCCTCAGGTGCAAAACAAGCTACATAGACTTTAAAAATTTGATCATAATTTCTTGGATCAAGCCCATCTACAACTTCAGTATCCATATAGACATCATGTGTAAAATCATAAAAGCGAGAATCTGGGGCCAATCTTCTTGTTTTATTATCTGGTGAAATAGCCCAAATAAATCCTTTTTCTTTACATTCATCTATAAGATTTAAACATTTTTGATAATCTAAAGGTTTAATGGTAATAAGTTCATTGTTAATTGTAATTCCATTACCACCATCACTCACCATATTTTCAAAACCTAGACTTCTCATATGATCAACTGCCATTGCATAACTTCTTCCTGTCGCAATAGCCACAAAATGTCCTTGTTCTTTTAACATGCGAATTGCTTTTTTTGTCGATTCAGGAATGTATTGTCTTCCTGGTGTTCCTACTGCTAATGTTCCATCAATGTCAAAAAAGAAAAATTTTCTGTTCATAACTAACTCCTTATAAATACTTATCTAATTCTGTTTCTACTGTTTTATTGATTTTCACCTTTGGATGATCAATTAATTTACCTCGTGTAAATACTTTTTCAACATGTCTTAAAGCTTTTAAATCATCTAAAGGATTTTCACTTACAACAATCATATCTGCATCCTTACCAACATCTATGCTTCCTGTCATATTTTCAAGACCAGCGTATTTAGAAGCAAGTAAAGTTGCTGTATATAAAGCAAAACGATTAGAAACACCAATATATTTGTGGAAATAATAAAGTTCTCGCCAGAAGTCATATTGACTCACCCATGGACATCCTACGTCATTTCCTAAAACAACAGGTATATCATTTTCTAATGCTTGCTTTGCACAATCAATAATACCATTGAAAACTAATTCACCGTTGTATTTTTCTATTTCTGAAACATTTGAAATACTTGGATCAAACAACGCAAACGGAAGCGCTGGTGAAATCGTCGTACACAAAAAAGCATTCTTTTCTTTAAATAAAGCAATCATTTCATCATCTAATTTTGCTCCATGTTCAATCGAATCAACACCATTTTCTAAAGCCACGCGTACCCCTTCAGATGATTCAACATGAGCAGCTACTTTATAACCAAGTTGATGTGCTCTGTCACAAACAGCTTTTACCATTTCAGGAGGCATTTTTAATTCGCCAGGTACTCCTTTTTCTTTTGCATCCAAAACCCCACCAGTAATCATAAGTTTAATCAAATCAACATTTTGACTTTTTGCTTTATCCACTAAAGCTAGAGCTTCCTCATTATTATGGGCAACAATTGCAACTGATCCTGCCATATGACCATGAGGAACAGAAATCCCTTCATTGCTGGCAACAATTCTTGGACCAATAACTTTTCCCTTTAAAATTTCATCTCTTAATTTAGAATCATAATGAGCAATTCCTCCAACTGTACGAATCGTTGTTACCCCACTCATTAATTCAATCTTAGCAAAATTAGAAACCACTTTATACGTAATTTTTCGTGATAATGGATTAGACATCAACATTTTGACTGTCTTTTCATTATCTTTTTGTTTCTTTTGAGGTTTACCATTTCCTGCAAGATGAACATGCATATTGATGAGTCCTGGTAAAATATATTTTCCTTGTAAATCAATAATTTGATAAGATTTATCTAAATTACGATAAGGTTCAATAGCCACAATTTTTTCATTTTCAATAAAAATTGCTTTTCCTGTTTCCACTTCCATATCCTGATGACCATTTAAAATTTTTCCATTAATTAATGCATACTTCATAACCATTCCTTCTTTCCTATATATTTATTATAAAAGAATACATAAAAAAAATCACTCCTAAGAGTGATTAATTATTAAGGTCTTAAACCAAGTCCACCTTCTAATGTAAGTGTTTCTCCTGTCATATATTTAAAATCAGGATTAGCAAGTTGTACACAAACACGTCCAATTTCTAATTCATTATTTCCAAAGTGTCCCATTGGTGGTGTTTTAACGTTTGCTTTGAAAGCTTCTGGATAAGCTTTTTCAAATTGTTCTAATTGTGCTGTCCAAGCTAAAGGACATACAACATTGACATTGATTCCATCTTTTGCCCATTCATTAGCAGCTACACGTGTTAAGCCACGGATTCCTTCTTTGGCTGCAGCATATGAACATTGTCCATAGTTTCCAAATAATCCTGCTCCTGAAGCAAAGTTAACAACTGATCCTTTTGTTTCTTTTAAATATGGATAGCATGCTTTCATATAATAGAAGGCTGCATATAATCCTGAATACATTGCTAGATCAAATTGTTCTGTTGTATGATCAGCTAATGTTACACCTGATGCTGATGCTTGAGCATTATTGATCAAAACATCGATTCTTCCATAAGTATCCATTGCTTGTTTAACAACATTGTTGACTACAGCTTCATTATCAGCTCCTGCATTGACATCTGCTTGAACTGTTAAAACTTTGATACCATATAATCTTTCTAATTCTTCTTTAGCAGCTTCTAATTTTTTAACATTACGTCCTGTAATGACAAGGTTTGCTCCTTCTTTAGCATAAGCTGTCGCAATTCCATAACCAATAGAACCACAGCTTCCATCTTCTAAGACAGCACGTCCTGCTCCTGTAATAATTGCTGTTTTACCTGTTAAAAATCCCATTTATATTTCCTCCTTAAATACAATTTTTAAGCGTTAATGTAATTATAGCACTATCAAACTAAAAAATCTATAGCTTGTGATATTTTTAACAAACTATAGATGTATTAAAATCATATAAACAACTGTTGATAAAATAATACTTAAAAAAGTATTCTTTTTCCATTTATATGTAAAAACGACTGTTATACACGCTAAAAGATAAGGTAAAAACATGACCATAAATTGTGTTTTTAAATCTTTTAAACAATAAACAATAAGAACTGCCATAATAGTCATTGGTAAATTTTTTTCTAGTTTTTCTAACCATTTAGGAAGTTCTTTTTCTTTAAATAAAAGAAAAGGGAAAGCTCTTAATAAAAAAGTAATCAAAGCAGAAAGAATAATTGCTGAAAGTACATAACTATTCATAAGATGTTCCTCCTTGTTTAACAAGTAAAATCATTGAAGAAATAATCAATGAAGGTAACATAAAATTTTGGCCACCAAAAACAATTAAACAAATAATAGCAACCACAATTCCTACAATAGCAGGAAAATGATCTTTATTTTTCTCTAATTGATCCATAAAAATAATAATAAATAAAGCGGTCATACAAAAATCAATACCCGTTAAATCAAAAGGAATCATCTTTCCTAAAAAAGTCCCTAATAAAGTTCCTATAAGCCAATAACATCTTGAAAAAAATGCAACATAAAACATGATTTGTTCCTTATCTTGATCTTCTAAATTACAATTAACTGCATAAGTTTCATCTGTCATTGTAAAAATCATATACCATTTTTGCTTCATTTTATTAAAAGTATCTATAAAAGATAAACTATAAAACAATTGACGACTATTCATCAAAAGAGCTGTAACACCAATTGTAAGTAAAGAAGTTCCCCCACTTAATAACGTAATCAAAAGAAACTGAAAAGCCCCTGTATAAATCAAAAAACTAACAAGCAAAGAAATATACCAAGCAAAACCTGCTTCATTCATCATCATACCATAAGCTATTGAAACAAATAAATAGCTACACATAATAGGAATAGATTTTTTAAAAGCAATTTTTAATACTTCTTTATTTTTCATAATCCTCTAAAAAGCTATGATAAACTTTTTCCTTTTTAGTTCCTAAAATACAATCTAAATTGACATTATCTAAGGCTTTAAAAATATTTTGATCAACATTTGGGTTTACTTGTTTCATCGTTTTAATCAATTCTTTGACTTCTTTTCTTTTACTTGTTCCATCATTGATTAAAGAACATCCTTCTGTAAAACGACATGCACAATTGATAAAAGTTAAATCATTATGTTTACGCCAAGAAATAATACTTTCTTCTTTTACTAAATATAAAGGGCGAATAAGCTCTAATCCCTCAAAGTTTTCACTATGTAATTTAGGCATCATCGTTTTAATTTCAGAACCATAAAACATTGAAAGTAGCGTTGTTTCAATCACATCATCAAAGTGATGTCCTAAAGCAATTTTATTACATCCTAACTCTTGTGCTTTACTATAAAGATAACCTCTTCTCATCTTTGCACATAAATAACATGGACTTTTATCAACTGTTGAAACCACATCAAAAATATTACTTTCAAAGATTTCAATAGGTACATTCAATAAATCTGCATTATCTTCAATAAAATCACGATTATAGCTATTATAACCTGGGTCCATCACAACATAATGAGCCTCAAAAGGAACGCGCCCATGTCTTTGTAATTCTTGAATACACTTAGCCATTAAAAAAGAATCTTTTCCACCACTAATACAAACCATAATTTTATCATTTTCTTGGATAAGTTGATAATTTTTAACTGCTTTTATAAATTTAGACCAAATTTCTTTACGATATGTTTTAATGATACTTCTTTCTATTTCTTTATATTTTTCCATTTTCAAAGCACTCCTTGTAACATTGATCAAAGATTTTTAGAAAATCTTGAACTTCTTTTTCTGTTGTTAAATGTGATAAACTAATTCTAAAAGAAGACATCGCTCTTTGACGATCTTGATAAAGTGCATAAACCATTTTAGAAGGTGTTTCTACAGGACAACATGAGGTTTTAGTAGAAATGTATACGCCTTGTTGGTCGAGCATTTGTGCAAATTTTGTAGCTTTCATTCCTTTTAAAGAAATATTAATGACATGAGGTAACGAATATTTTGTATGATTTATTAATACTTGATCATATTGTTTTAATTGTTCAAGCATTTGACGATTGATTGATTTTACATAAATTTCTCGTTCTTGTTGTTTTGAAAGAGCAATCTCTAAAGCTTTTTCAATCGATACAATATGTGCCAGTTCAGGCGTTCCACTTCTAAATACAGTTGTTGACTTTCCTCCATCAATTTGTGTTTTTAAACCAACTTTTTTCTTTTTAATTAACATACCAGTTCCCAACATACCATAGAACTTATGAGGTGCAATAGTAATCAAATCAACATTTTGATAATCAATAGATACTTTACCAATTGCTTGAGAAGCATCACTATGAAAAAAACAATATTTATAATCTTTTAAAACTTCTCCAATTTCTTCAATCGGTTGTCTAATTCCAAGTTCACTATCTACACTACAAACACTTACTAAAATCGTATCTTCTTGAATCATTGATTTCATTTTTTTAACATTGACTTGTCCATCTTCTTTTAAAGGAATCATTTCAACAATAAAACCATTTTCTTGCATTTTTGTAAGACTTGATAAAATTGAATTATGTTCTAAAGGCGAAATTAAAACATGTTTACCTCGATGTTTATATCTTTCTAAAATACCTTTGATTGCAAGGTTATTGGCTTCGCTGGCTCCTGATGTATAAATGATTTCTTCAGGTAAGACATGTAATTGTTCAGCAATTTGCTTTGTTGTTTGATCAATAACTTCTTTTGCTTGTAATCCTAGTGTATGACTTGCATTAGGATTAGCAAAATATTTCATGGTTGCTTGATAATACGTATCAAGCACTTCTTTTTCTATTGGTGTATTGGCTGCATAGTCTAAATAAATCATAAGGTACCTCTCTTTTCCTACTAATATTATAGGAATTATAAAGAAGTGTCAATAACGAAAAGAACTCTAGCTGATTGCTAGAGCTTTTCATCAAGTGCTTTCCCATTTGTTTCAATAATATGTTTCATCCAATTAAATGATTTTTTCTTTGTACGTTTTAAAGTTCCATTTCCTTTATCATCCATATCAACATAAATAAATCCATAACGTTTTTTCATTTCTCCAGTTGATAAAGAAACAAGATCAATTGGTGCCCACATCGTATATCCTAAACATTCAACACCATCTTCATTAATCGCATCAGCCATAGCTGATAAATGTTTTTGTAAGTAATCAATACGATAATCATCTTCAACATATCCATTTTCATCTGCTTGATCAATAGCTCCCATACCATTTTCTACGATAAAAATTGGTTTTTGAATACGATCATAAATTTCATTCATACAATGTCTAAGTCCAAGTGGATCAACAGGCCATCCCCAAGGTGTATTTTCTAAGTAAGGATTTGAAGAACCTCCTACATTAAACCATGGATCATCTTTTTTTACTGTATTTGAACGATAATAAGAAAATGAAACAAAGTCTAATTGTCCTTCTTTTAAGATTTCTTTATCTTCTTCTGTGATTTCTAATGAATCAAAGCCATGATGTTTCCAAACACTTTTAGCATAAGGATGATAATAACCTCTTGCCATCGTATCAATAAAATACCAGTTTTCTCTTCTTGCTTGAAGACGTTTAAACATATCTTTTGGTTTACATGTTGCTGGATAAAGTTCACTCATCGCATACATTGTTCCAAACATACTTCCTGGCATCATTTGATGTCCTAAAATAACAGCTTTAGCACTGGCAACAAACATATGATGATCTGCTTGATATCTCACTTTTCCATCACTTTCTCTTGTTCCACATGGTCCAAATCCTCTAACAGCATTGATTTCATTAAATGTCAACCAATATTTACAACGTTTTCCATATCTTTCAAAGAGTGTTTTACAATATTTTACATAACAATCAATAACAAAACGATTTGACCATCCACCATATTTTAAAGCTAAATGCATTGGCATTTCATCATGACAAATAGTAATAAGTGGTTCCATATGATGTTTTTCAAGCTCTGAAATAACTTCATCATAAAATTTTAATCCTTCTTCATTAGGTGTTTCTTCATCCCCTAAAGGATAAATACGACTCCAACAAATACTAAAACGGAAAACATTAAATCCCATTTCTGCCATTAAAGCAATATCTTCTTTATAATGATGATAAAAATCAACCGCTTGATGACTTGGATAATATTCATCATCTAAAAAAACAGGTTTAGCTTCACTAGGAACAGGATCAGCGTAGAAAAATGAACTTCTTGGTTTCAAAATTGTTCCATCAGGCATTTGAAATGTATGATGTCTTGGATTTTCCATTGATCCATCTGTTTCAAAGTCATGCGATAAAAGTCCTCTTCCTCCTTCATTGAATCCTCCTTCATATTGGAAATCAGCAGTTGCGCCACCCCATAAAAATCCTTCTGGTAATTGTTTCATAATAGTCTCCTTGTTACTTTTTACATTTTATTTTGATAATTTTTACAAACAAATCATAATCTTATTATTTTCTTTTGTCAATAGTTACATATTATTTTGACAATTTTATCATTTTTTTATAAAATAAACATGAGGTGAGACTATGAACTTAATGGAAACCATCCATTTGCATAAAAATGATTTTTCTAAAACAGAACGTAAAGTTTATGATTATATTGTTCAAAACCCTACAGCTATTGAAACAGCGACGATTACTAAAATTGCTGAACTATGTCAGGTTTCAACTTCTGGAATTTTAAGATTTTGTCAAGTTTTAGGTTATAAAGGTTATAAAGATTTTCGCTTTGATATGGTACATTATCTTCATCAAGAACATGTTGAAATTAATCCTGAAAATCTATTTGACCAACAGGTTTCTCAATATTTATCAGTGATTCGTCAATTCAATACGATTGATCAAACTAAAATCAATCAACTTATTAAACAAATTAAAATAACAAAAAATATTTATATCATTGGTGTTCATTATTCATCTTTACCTGCAAAGCATTTAGTTTTAGGATTACAAGATTTAGGAATCAATACTTATTTTGCCTATGATTATATGGAAGCAAGTCATCTTTATAATACAATTCATGAAGATGATCTCTTGATTTATTTTTCTATTGAAGGTAATCAAAATAATGTTTCTCGTTTTTTTGATCTTACAAACGCCTCTAAAAATACGTATATGATTACTTTAAATCCAAAGCCTAAATTATTGATTGAAAATACACTTATTCTTCCAGGCTATACTTTATCTAAACAATCGATTGTTGACTTACAATCCATCGTTGTAATTTTTGTAGAATTACTTTTAAATATGTTTCATAATACTTTAAAAGAGGATTAAGATTTTTTTACTTAATCCTCTTCTTTTTTTAAAAATGAAAGTATTTTTTCATTAAAAGCATCATCTTCTTTAATTTCATTTAATTGTCCTACTTCATTAGCACATTCTCCACAAATATCAATCCCAATTGTCTGACTATTTTTAAATAAATAAGCAAGTAATATTTTAAACTCTATGAGTTGCATAGAACCTTGATCCCAGTCTGTTTGAATAACATTTTGACTCAAAACGTCTTTATCAATTGAAATATATAAAGGATATCGATGTAATAAATCATCAATTTTTTCCCACACTTCTCTATTTTCTAAATCATCATCCGTTAAATAAAGAACCTTATCTTGACATTTAGAAATTAATGAAACTTGTTTTTCATCAATACCTATTAGAATCACTTTTTTTAAATATTTATTATTTTCTAAACTATTTAAAATCCAAGACCCACAACTTAAAATATCATCAAACATTGGTTGCATCATATCACTATGATGATCAAAAACAACCAAAATAAAATCTTGTTTCATTTTTTCTATCCAAAACTCACTGACATAATGAAAATTACCAGAATCTATAAAATGTATACCCTCAGGAGATAGATTACTTATTTTAGCTTCTATTGTTTTTCTTGCTTCTTGACTACAATAACCATAAACACCTTGTAATTCATGTAAATCAAGCCATCTAATATTTTTATGTTTATAAAACTTTTCATTTTCATAAATTCCTGTAAAATCCATGACCGTCATGTTATTTTGTTTTTTAAACATCTTAAACACTTCCTTTGTTTTTATCCTAGCATAAAAAAAGTAACTCTCGTTACTCTTTTAATAAATATTTTTCAATTGCTTCTTTACATCCATCATGATCACAATCACTTACAATAACATCACCATATTGTTTAATTTCATCAATCGCATTATCCATCACAACCGCAAGTCCTGCCACTTTTAAAGCTTCGACATCATTACCTGCATCTCCTACCACAATTGTTTGTTCAATTGGTAAATTTAAAACTTGGCATAAATGTTTTAAACCATTTCCTTTATTAATATTTTTACAAGTAATTTCTAAAGATGTTTCTTCAGCAAGGGCCATTTCAACATCTAAATGAGCTTCTTGAATACGTTTATAAGTTCTTTCTCTAGATTCAGGAGTTTGATGATAAAGATTTAATTTATAAACTGGAAATGGGTTATCTAAATAAAATTTAACAAGATTATCTTTTTGAATCGTTACACGTTCATACATTTCTTGATAAATTCCCATATGATATTCTTTCATTCTTTCAACTTTTCCTTTTTGAACAAAAGATTTTTCTGTTAAAAAATGAATAAAATTATCTTCCTTTACCGCAATCTCTAATAATTTTTTCAAAATATCTTCATCAAAACTTTTTTGATACAATGCTTTCTTTTCCTTTAAATCATAAACAAGTGCCCCTGAGATACAATTTAAATAACGAACACCTGGTAAAATATCATAAAATTCTTCAAGCTCTGCAGGGTTTCTTCCTGTATTTAAAATTACAATTTTATTATGTGCAACCGCTCTAGCAATTGCTTCTTGTGTTTTCTTTGAAATTTGTTTATTAGAATTTAATAATGTTCCATCCATATCAAAAGCTATTAATTTATATTCCATACGACTTCCTCCACTACAAATGGTAGTGTATCATTTTTAAACTCATAAAAAAAGCCTCTTTCCATTTTAGAAAAAAGACTTGTTCTTTTATAAAACATCACAATTTACATGCTCAATAAATTCTAGAAATGCTTTTGATTTTTGCGTATTCTTTAAATAAGCCATATAAAATGTTTGTTTTTCATCTATATCTTTAATTTTTATTTTTTTAATTGGTAACAAATCATAAACTGCCATATCAGGAACAATTGCTATCCCTAAATCATGACCTACAAAACCACCAACGACTTCATCTTCTTCTAATTCCATCGTTATACGAGGATGTATATTTGCTTTTTCTAAAAGATGATCGATCATTGGACGAATTCCGCTATTTTTAGTAAAAGTAATAAAAGGTAGATCTTCTATTTGTTTTAAATCAATTTCATCATTTTTAGCAAGTGGATGCGCAAGACTTACAATTACATAAAATTCTTGTGTCACAACTGGTTTAAAAATTATATCTTGATCATCTACATAAGAACAAAAAACAATATCTAAATCATTTTTCTTTAAATCATGAATAAGATCATAAGAAAAACCACTATGACACTGAAAAGTGATGTTTTCATTACAAAAGGATGAAATTAGTTGTGGAATATAACTCATTCCTAATCTTCTTACAAAGCCTATATTTAAGGTTTCTTTTCCTTTTGAAATCTGTTTAATATTTTCTATCGAATCATCCAAATGATTAAGAATAGGTTCAATTTCTTTTAAAAAAAGTTTTCCATATTTTGTAAGAACAACATTTCTCCCCTTTTTTTCAAACAATGAAATACCAAGTTCATCTTCCAATAAATGAATTGCATGAGTCAAACTAGGTTGTGTAATATGTAATTTTAAGGCTGCTTTTGTATAATGTTCTTCTTGTGCTAATGTTGTAAAATAACGTAATTGATATAAATTCATATTTATCACCTAATATGATTATACTAGGACTTCTTTTTCTTTTCGAGTACGTTTTTTAAATAATAAGCTAATTAAGACACCAACAATGATAAAAGCTGATCCTAATACAAAAGATGTTGTCAAAACTTCATGAAAAACAACAACTCCTAAAAATGAAGAAGTTAATGTTTGAATTGGATAAAAAGCACTACATGTATTAGCTGGTAATAATGATAAACTTTTATTCCATAAAATATTTGTAAATGCCGTACAAACAACTCCCATATAAATAAGTCCTAAAACAGCACCTAAATCTACTTGAATAAGAGGATGCGTTATTTGTACTTCTAAAAATGACACTGGTATATTACAAACTGTTGCAATCAACATTGATACTTTTGTAAGTGTTAAAGCACTATACTTGTTAGAAATCTTTCTTGAAATAACAGACATAAAAGCCCAACCAACAACAGCTATAAAAGAAATAATAACCCCTAAAAATTGAACATTGGCTCCTGTACCTATAATCATATAAACCCCAGCCAACGATAATACAATACCAACAATTTTATTCATTTCTAATTTTTCATTTAAAATAATCATGGCCATCACACTAATAATCACTGGATTTAATGAATTAATAAGTGATGCCATTGACCCTCCAGCAATCTTAGTTCCTAAAAGTTGACAATCAACAGAAATAAAATAACCAATAAATCCCATAATAAAGAAATATTTATAATCACTTTTTTCTATTTTTTCTTTTTCACTTTTTAAAGATATTAAACTTAACGCTATAAAAGCAATTAAATAGCGAAACATCGCTACTGTAAACGTAGGAATCTTTCCTAAAACAAATTGACTAACAACATACAAACTTCCCCATAACATAAATGTTGTCAATAAATATACATAAGATTTTTTCATTTTCTTCTCTCCCTTAGTTCTACAGTATACATTTCTATTTATATAAATAAAAATAGATAAAAATTATCATTTTGATAGTTTTTATCTATTAATTAATTATTCTTTTATAAACAAGTATAACCATTACGACCATGATCTTTTGTTTGATAAAGAGTTTGACCCGCTAAATTATATAAAGTTTTAAATATTGTTCCATGTTCTGGATAAAAAGCAATACCCATACTGCACGAAATACTTCCTTTAAAGTCTTTAATGTAAATTTTCCTTATCTTTTGAGCTTGTGTTCCATCTTCGATTTTTTTAACAAAAACGATAAACTCATCACCAATAACATGTCCACTCTTCTTAAATATAAAAGAAGAAAGTAAACGAACAAACTAAAATGAAAACGACAAATATAAACAATGCTTTTAAATAAGCTTTAAAAGATGTTTTATAGATTGTTTGTCTTTTCATGGAATCATCATTTTTATCTTTTAAATATTTTATTATAATTAAACATTTTTTAACAAAAACTTAACTAAAGATAAATGTTGGTGATAACACCTAATAATGTCAGTCTAACTATTTATAATAGAAAGCTTACCATTTTGATTTGTTCTATCATATAGTCAAGAGGTGGAAAGCTATGGAAGATAAAATGTTTAATGATATTATTGATTCAATTATCAATAACGCAAGTGATGATGAAATTGAAATTATTAGGGAAAAACTCAATAATCATTTAATCAATCATATTTATGATACAAATATCCATGAAGAACTATCAAACAACTATGATAGTTCTTTTTGTCCTCATTGCCAAAATAAACATATCATTAAATATGGTAAGGATAATAAGGGAAATCAAAGATATTTATGTAAAGAATGTTTAAAAACATTTTCTTCTATTACCGGTTCATTGCTTTCATATACTAAAAAACAACCTTATCAATGGTTTGAATATATTCAATCTTTATTTAATGGCGATACTCTTGCTCGTTCTGCTGCTATAGTTGGAATAAGTGAACAAACTTCTCTTGTTTGGAGACATAAAATATTAAGTATTCTTGCCACTTTAACTGATGATGATCCTGTTTTAAGTGATACTGTTTATTTGGATGAAAAATTAAATGTCGTTTCACATCCTGGTAAACACATTGAAAATAAAGAAAAAGTCAAAAGAGGAATGAGCCATCAAAAAAGAAATATCGTATGTGCCATAGACCAACATAACAATAAAGTTATACAAGTATCTGAAACAGGAAGAATCCATTCTAAAGAGCTTTATAAAATATATAAAGACAAGATTCCAAGTACATGTCAGGTTGTAAGTGATAGCTTGAGATCATATCATAAACTGATGAAAGATTTAAAAGTTAAATGGGTCAAGATACCATCAGGTAAAAAAGAAAAAGACGGTTATACTCTTAAAAAGATAAACGATTTACATTCATCAATAGATTTATTCCTTTATAAATATCGAGGAATATCAGATAAATATTTAAGAAATTATATAGGTCTTTATAAATATAAAGATCAACATAATAAATATTATCAAAAGAAGATATTTCTTCATATATTCAAAGAGATAGTCAACAGCTTATGTGCATTGAGATTTAGTGATTTTAAATATGATTCAAAATTTTTCGCTATTTGATTAGCTTTTCAAAAGATACTTACCAACATTTATCTTTAGTTAGGTTTTTAACAAAAAAAAGAATTACAGCAAGCGCTATAATTCCTCAAAATATTCTATTTTTTCTTTTTAGGCATTGGCAGTTCATCAATCATCACTTCAAATAATCCTTTTATAAAAGAAGAATCATCTACTTCTTTTACAAGAAGCATTTCCTTTGCACCTGTATATGGACATTCATAAACAGGCTCTTTCATGTAAGTAATCGCTGATGTCACAGGTTTAACAAGTAAACGATCATCATAAATGCCACCTACTATTTTTCCTTTGTAGTAAAGAATGTATTCACCCATCATTTTTCGATAAGTAATTTCTTCTAAACCGTTCAATTGTTCTAAAATATAATCTAAATATTCTTGACTTGATGCCATTTTATTTCTCCCTTCATGCAATATTTATTAAAATAACTGCCCTGGTAATTTTAATTTTTTCTTAGGTGGAAATTGTTGATCAAAGACATCCACTTTTGTTTCATCAATAAAATAACCTTGAGGTGTAAAATACTCACCTTTAATATGATCTAAATAGCCTTTTATAAGTTCTTTACATAAAAAGAATGAACTGTCCTCAGTTTCAGGCAATCCATGATAACGTATGCCATATTTTTTAGCATAATCAAATCCTGCTTTTCCATAAAAATCAATATTTCCTTCTAGACAAACAGCACCACATCCTAATTCTCTAGCTTTTCCAAGTGCATATTCAATAAGTATTTTTCCATATCCTTGTCTTTTAAAATCATTCGCAATAGAAATAGGTCCTATGGTCATAACCTCTAAATCTCTACCCTCGTCTGTTTTAATTAAAGCCTTCATAAAAACAATTTGTCCAATTATTTTATTATTCAAAAACATTACATAATCTAAATCACTCACAAAATCTTTATCATTTCTTAGTTGATTAAGCAAATAATGTTCATAGCACCCTGGACGATATACATTCCAAAAACTATCTCTCACTAAATTTTCAACTTCATAATAATATTCTCTTTTTTCTCTACAAATTATTAGATTTTTTGTTTGCATCTTTTTCTCCTTTAAACCCATTAAATAAATAAATTCCCAAGACAGCATTAAATCCTGTCACTGCAAAGACTGAAAATCTTTCAGGAATACCAAAAAAAGCATGAGGAACACTATTGGTACCAACAGCTCCTAAAACCATAAAAATTAAAGCAAGCAACGCCCATAACGCTAGAGCTCTATTTTTAACCAAATGTAACCCACCTACAATAATCATCACAAGAGAAATCAGTGAAAGTAAAACAACAAGAGTCGTAACAACATAAATATGCATGATATCTTGAAAACCTCCTCCATTGCCACTCTTTGAAAGTGGAAACATCGTATAACCAACACATGATAGCCAATTCATTAAAGCAAAAAGATAAAGACCTCTTCTTGTCGTTTTGTTTAACTTTCCTTGAATAAAAACACAAACTAATGTAATAGATACAATTCCACAAGGCATATACAAAGAAGACAACTGGTTCCAAAGCATTTTTGAAGGTGCATTTTGAGCACTTAAATCACTTACCGCTTGAGACATCCAATTATATCCAGGATAGCCAAGTGGTGAAAAAATCACAGCCATCGTATAAGAAATCAAAGATATAATTCCCAAAAGACCTAAATAATTAATCAACGTTCTCTTCAACTTTACCACCAAATTCCTTACTAAACCAGCAAATATAATTATCTAATGTATCATCATTAAATTTATTTTTTGCACTTTTCCTATCTAATTGATAATCAATCAAAGAATGTATTGTCATCGCAAAAGAGATGGCCGCCTGATCAATATCTTTTACAAATATTTTTTGATGAACTTGTAATGCATAAAAAAGATTTTTAGTTGCTAAAACCATTTTTTCTGTTTCCTCACACATAATTTGAGCAGCCATACAATTTGTAGTACGTGTTGAATAAATGATTTTATAAAATGAAAGCATATCGTTTTGTGTACACATCTTATAATAATTATGAACCGTCAATTTTAAAACCTCTTCTAAACTTTTATCTTTGACAAGTTTTCCATAATCAAGATCCATTATCTTTAGTTTTTCCTTTGCTTGCATTCTTAAATAACCATACATCGCCTTTACAATTTCATCCTTTGAATGGAAATGATTATACAATGATGGTTTCTTTATTCCTAATTGCGTCGCTATTTGTGACATTGAAACATTATCTATTCCATTTTTAGATGCTAACATGAGTGTTGCTTGAATAATTTCTTCTTTCCTATCCATATCTATCCACTTCCTTATATTAGTTATACTACTACCTATCGTTAGTTTAGTCAATATAAAAAAACTCTATAACAATTACAAAAAAATATTATTTAACATCTTTTACCAATCGCCTTAAAAAAACATATCTATACATAAAAAGTAGAGATTTTTCTAAAACTCTATATAAGAAGTTCTTAAAATATATCTCTACTTAAATATTTACACTATTCTATTTAACAACAATGTTTCCTTTATCTCCTCATATTTAACATCTTCATTATTTCTTTCAAATTGAACAACATAACATCCCAGAACTTCTTGACAAGGAATTTTTGTAACATTTTCAACCATAAATTTTTCCTTTGGATAAATATTTTCTACTTCTTCAAAATATGCTGGTAATGTTTTCCCCATGCTTTTCCCCTGAGCGTCTTGATTTGAAAACTTCCACTTAAAAGTACAATCACAAAACTCTTTAAAATTTGTAATAATTTCAGGTTTTCTAAGTTCTACCATTTGATTTATAAAATAACATCCATCATTATCTTTTTCCGCAGGACAAGATCCTTCAATACCTACTTTTGTAAAACTTATTTCTAAAAAATCTGATTGAAATATTACAGTTTTTCCCTTTCTTTTAAAAGGCATACGTTCCCAACGAGCAACATTCAACCATCCTTTCTTTCCATCTTTTTCTATTGGAGTATTAAATTCTATATATCCTTCTTTTTCATTTATAATCTCAGCATTAATGCGACACACCGGTCTTATTGACTTAAATCCATCTGGTAGAATTGCTCTTAAACGGTCTTGTTCTACATGATATGCCATTACAAATTGTTCTACTTTCATAGTATATTCCTCACTGATTTAAAATTATTTTGCTATTTCCTTTTCATTATAAGATATCCCCTCCCTTATTTCGATATATTTATCATTCATTTTTTAAAGAAAAAGCGCTATTCATTTGAATAACACTTCATATCGATCATTCTATTGTGTTTCTTTCAATAATTCTTCTGCAGTTACACCAAACAACTTTGCTAGTGCTATTAAATTTGTTGTACTTGGATCAGAAGAACCAATTTCCCATTTAGAAACAGCCTGCCTACTTACTCCTAAAGTTTCTGCTACAAATTCTTGTGTCATTTTACATTTTATTCTATGTTGTTTTAAAACCTCTCCTAGAGTTTTTGCATTTTGTGCTTTTTCCTTTCTTACTGGTGCGGATTTTGTATATTTTTTTAAAGCCTTAATAATCAAATAAACAACATATGTCGATATCGCTACTACAATCAAAAAAATAATCCATACAATAATAATCATTAAACTATTCATTTTCATTTTAAAATACCCCTTTCTATTTTGTATATTCATTATATTAGTTTATTCTTAGTTGCTCTACCAACTATTGCGCAACTTTGTGGTTGCAGAGCATTTTATATCAAAACCAACTTATTTATTAAAAATATCTATTGTTTTAAACATCAATAGCAATCAAAATTAACAAAGCATATTATTTATGGAAGGGAATATTTATCTTTAAAAATTATCGTAATTTGAAAAATTAAAACTATAAAATACTCTCAAAAAAGCAAACAATTGTAAGCAATATTTTATTTCCATCATTACCTGCATCAGTATTTAATTAAGAAAAAGAGAGATTTTAATAATTGATACTATTTGGAAATCACTATGACAATCACTTAAACAACAAAATTTTCTAATTAAAAAAATGTTTTTAAATTAAGAAACATAACAATTGCCAAAGCAGTTACAAAAAGATATAAATAATATAACAATTACAACACAAAATTTTGCTGAAACATTAATTTATAATTCAAATATCTTTCTAAATAATCATGTATTTTGATATATGCTGATAAATAATACTGATTATCGTTCTTTTCACTCTCTACACATTTAAACAACTATAGTATGATATCAAAATAACATAAAGTAAAAAAGCATACATCATAAAACAATAAAGATCTACTTTTGACTTAAAATATTAAAACCATAAGTTTTTGAACAATTATTTTAATATCATAACTCAGAATAAAGCAAATGAAATTATTAATTTTTATATTCTATATATATATAAATCTTTTATTACCGTTAATAATTAATTCTATCAACCTTCTTGAACAAATATATAATCAGGGTAAGAAAGTATAATATTATTATTTTCTTTAATCAACTTTCTTATTTTTTGATTTTCTTTAAAATCTCTTCTCCATGGTTTTCGTGTGTATTCTAATAATTCATACATATTATTAATTAAGAAAATCATTGAATTAACTTCAATCACATCATTTTTTATGATTTTAAATATTTCATCAATATTATTTAACATAATATTATAATTTTCTTTCCAATAAATAATTTCTTTTTTTTGAATTAATATTTTCAAATCATTCAAATTATTTATTAAATTAGAAAAATCTATTTTCCTTAATTTAAAATTCGCATTTTCACTATTTTTTAAAAAAGAAATAATTTTTTCTTTATTTATTTCATAAATAAAAATTGATTCTTGCAAATTTAAATCACAAATTTTACAAATCAAATTATCACTTATATATAACATTTCATAATAAACATAATATTGTTTTTCTAATATTTGTTTATAATTATTATTTTCTTTATACAAAGTTGTAAATGCAACCAAAATTATAGACGTAAAAATCGAAGACGCATTTTTATATAACTCACAAACAATCATATTTAAATAAGAAATTTCCTTCATATCTATGTAGGCCATGAACATTAAAAAAACTATCCATGCAATAACTACTATCAATAAACTTTTCAAATAAGATAAACACCTATTTATATTTCTCAAAATTCTTAAAAATAATAAATGTGATTTTATAAACTCTATTCTTAATTTTGTTTTAAACGGAACTTTGTAAACAAATTGATTATACATGACATTTTGATTATTTATATTTTTAAAAAATATAAATAGATACTTCAATATATAAATGCCTATAATATTTAACAGTGATATGACTGTACTACTAATAACTTTGTTGATTTCTTTTTTGAAGAAAAAACCAAAACATTTTATAAATATTAGAATTAATAAATAATATATTGAATATCTTAATAACACCCTACCATTTATTCCATTTTTACTTAATACTAAAATTGATATTTCCCATAATAAAAGAGCGAAAATTAACCCTGCATTAAAAGAAAAATTCAATTTATAATAAATATAACTTCCAAATATTGAAATAAACAAGCACATTATTTCTTTTAAAATTAATTATTTCTTCCAATCAACCATTTTTCTACCTCCTTCTTTATTATATTCTACTCAATACAATATAATAACTAAATATATTTTCATATAATTTTAAATTAATATAATATATACATTTTTCTACAAAATACATAATATTATTTTTTAAAACATTTTCTTTACAATACAAATATTATCATATCTTATTTAAATACTCATCGAATAAATTCAAAATAAAAAACTATACCAAATGATGTTCAGCTTGGCTTTTCCAATAATATTATAAAGTGCAACAAACAATAATTTTGATTGCTGCTTTCTTATGTTTAAAAAAATTTTTCTAGCAAAATATTAATCTTATTTTGGTAATTAAAGTTAATTTTAAAATTATCTAATTCCTTCAGTATCCAGATAAATCCTGCAACCTCAAATCTTCCTATTTTTAATGGAATAATGATTTCATCACTGGCAAACAATGTATTTAAAAAAGTTATTGTATTAAATGTTGGTGCATTATCAATGACAATACAATCATATTTATTTCTTATATTTCTCAGCGCATTTTTTAGTCTATCCTTCCCTGATCCAAATAATCCAGTAATCTCTCATTTAAATTTATTAAACGAATATATCTAAAAATTTGTCTTCTACTGGTTCCTTCTTTTCTTGCTATTTCTTTAGCTGAATCAGTATCGTACTTCGTGCCAACTTGGCACGAAGTTATATCGTCAGTGATCTTCCCCTGATGTTTCAAAGCATCATATTTTAATTTATATGCAAAGGTATCTGAATATCTTTCACTATGACAGGAATTTCCTTTATATCTAAAACCTGACAAGCCTTAAATCTTCTATGACTTGACAGTATTTCATAGTTATCCTTTCCAACCTTTCTTACAATGATTGGACTAATGACACCTTCTTCTTTAATACTGTTCACAAGATTTGCCATGTCTTCATCTTCCTTTACCTTATAAGGATGATATCGAAACGGTCTTAATTTTGACCTTGTTAATGTTTTAATACTTTTATCGTTATCCATAATTACCTCCTTTTTTTTGCATAAAGAAAACTGCTTAAAAACCAAGCAGTCAGAGGCGTTTTTTATATAGGTTGCAAACCTACAAAATGGATTCACAACAATGTTGCACAAATGTCGTAATACCAATTGGTACAAAAAGAGCCCCTTACTGTACCAATTTTGTACCAATCGGCCTTAAAAATACGAATATGTGCAAATAAAAAAGTAGAGACACTTTTTGGCTCTATACTAAAACTGGAGGGGAAATATATCCTGCTCCAGTTTTCTTATATT